>JAABRB010000315.1 GCA_011391185.1 Betaproteobacteria bacterium | reverse complement strand
CGGCCATGTACGGTGATTTCAGGTCGATGAAGTCCGCCGCCACCTCCAGGGCATTGTCGAAGTCGGCGCCGCCCAGCGTGCGGCGTGGTTCCGGCTCGAGGTCGAGCACCGCATCCCACGGGTCCAGTTTGCCGAGCCGGTCGAACCAGCTGCCGCCATGCGCGGTGAAGAAGTCGGCGAGCGCGGGGTCGTAGGTGCAGTCGCGGCGCTCACGTGCGGCGTCGAGCGCCTTGGCCGGTGAGAAGAGGCGGGCGATCGCCTCCATGTCGTGGGTGAGGTGCACGACGCGCATCGCCAGCGGAATCGCCTCGCCACGCGCGCCGGTGGGGAAGCCGTTGCCGTTCCACCGCTCGAACGTGAAGCGCAAGGCTTCCCGCACGCCGGGGCCAAAATCCAGCCGTTGCAGCAGCATGTCGCCCACTTCGCATCCGGACGCGAAGTTGTTTATTGCCCACTCGCGGGCGCCTTGCTCGATCATCTTCACGATCTGCGCGCGCTCTTCCGGAGCACGACCGGCGGTCGCAAACGCCACCACGTCGTGCATGACCTCGGCGGGATTCGCGGCATCGTGCACCAGCGTCTGGGCGCGAATGGCGATCTCGTCGCCGAAGAAGGTGGCCACCTCGTGCGCATGGCCGGTGCAACCGACGTAGCGCAGCAGCGCGACCCAATAGATGATTTCGCACAGCTTCTTCTCGAAGCCCGCCTCCTCACACAACCACATCGCGAGGAGGCACGAGCGCATTTGCGACTCGAGCGGCTGGCCGAACGCATTGTCCTGCGCCAGGGCGAGCGTGGCGACGAATTCACCCAGACGGAGGGGTGGTGGAGCGAAAATGGGGAAGTCTCCCGATGCGCAAGCCCACGGGCATGCGGAAAATCGATCTTACACGATCACGCAATATCGATCCTGGATCGTGAACCTAAACAAGGAGATAGATACGATGAACCAAGCAGACGAAAACGCGGAAGTCGTTCGACGCGGATACCAGGCCTTCAACACGGGCGACGTCAAGGCGCTCACCGAACTCTTCGACCCGAAGGCCTCGTGGCACACACCCGGGCAAAGCTCAATCGCAGGCGACCACCAGGGCCGCGACGCCGTCTTTACCCAATTCGGCCGGTATGCAGGTGACACGGGGGGGACCTTCAAGGCCACCCTTAAGGACGTGCTCAAGAGTGACGACGGCCGAGTGATCGGCTTTCATCACAACAGCGCGGAGCGGAACGGCAAGCGCCTCAACACGGGCTGCTGCATCGTCTTCGAAGTCAAGGACGGCCGGATCGTCGACGGTCGGGAGCACTTCTACGACCTCCACAACTGGGACCAGTTCTGGTCGTAACCCCGCCGGGGTTGTCTATACACCCACGGGTGGCAGAGGGGGTCCAGGACCTGCATTGCCAGCGGCGTTCCGTTCGGGAGTCGTTCCCGGACGGAATGTCGCTCCCGTGGTCCGCTCGATTGACGGGTTCGGCGTCATTGCCTTCATGCCGCCAATTTCTCGACCCGAAGACTCCTAACCCTTCGGATCCGGGACGATGATCTTCGCATCATCTCTATTCCCCCATTCCGCCCAGGACGCCACGTAGTTTCTGACGCGCGGATAGCCTAGGGACTTCAAGGCGAGGAATGTGCTGGCCGAGCGGTAGCCCCCATGACAGAAAGGGATGATGGTCTTGTCCGGCGTTGCCCCTCTTGAGACATAGAGATCGCGAATCTCATCCGCCGGCCGAAATGCGCCCTTCTCGTCCAGGTGATCGCGCCAGAAGATGTGCACGGCACCCGGAATGGTTCCGGCGCGCCGGGCGCGCCGCTCCGTGCCCCGATACTCGGTCTCGCGCCTGACATCAACGACAACCGACTGTTCATCATCGATGGCGCGCTGGACATCGAACCGGGTTGCCAGCAGATCGAGATTCTGCGTTCCTTTGAAGGGAGGTGGCGTTGGCGGCGATTTTGCCGGGTCGGATGGCGGCGGTGCTTCCGTCAGACGGACGAGCGGCTTGCCCGACGCGGTCCACGCCTGCGTCCCGCCGTCGAGGATCCTGACGTCCGGGTGGCCGAGAACCGCGAGGAGCCAGACCGCCCGTGCGGCCCGCTCGCCGGTCTCGTGATCGTAGATCACCACCGGCTTATCGAGGGATACGCCGCGGGCGCCGAACAGTGTTCGAAATATTGGCAGGAAGGCATTCAACGGGGCATCCGAGGAATCGTTCAGGCTGACACCGTAGATGTCGAGATGCCTGCTGCCCGCAATGTGGCCAAGCGAAAATTCCTCTGCCGGGCGCAGGTCGATCAGGGTAACCGCCCCCAATCGCCCTCCCAGCTCGCGTGAATCGATCAGATATCTTCTGTCCGGGAAATCATCGATTGGCATGGGACGGCTCCGACGTTGACCTCGATTGCGAGGCCGCGGATTGTCGCCTACCAGGACGCCCAGCGTAGAGATCGCCGGATCGGCCGAACGCCTTACTGGCATCGGCGACGCCGGCGAAGGCGATAAGGTCATATGCTTAATCGCCACCGTGCGGGTGACACCCAACGCTCGCGCTGAGCCGCCGCCGAGGCGCGCAGCGACGAGGGCACCGCAAGCGGGCGAAGCCCGCTTGCGGCGGTCGGCTCGAGCGCGTGGTTGGGCACCTGACGCACGAAGCTACTTTCTGCTGCGCCAGAAACGAGGACGGCGACTTTGGTGCGCGACGGCGAGGATACGGATCTGATCACCGACGACTGCGTAGACGACGCTGAACGGAAAGCGACGCGTGACACGACGACGCTTTCCTTGACGCCACATCACGCCGAGGCGCGGATACTGAAGCAAGAGGCTGACGGAGTGCTCGAACTCCGCGAGGAAGGATTGTGACAGCGCGGCACCGGCCTGTTCTCGGTAAAACTCAGCTGCCTCCCGGAGGTCTTCCTGCGCCTCAGGGTGCAGCCAGTAGTTCACCGGAACTCAGTCTTCAGTTTGGCCAAGGCTTCAGGACCGGGAATCAGTGAAACGGCGCCGCTCTCAATCTCGGCGTTGCGCCGCTCAACCTCCGCGGCCCAAGCATCCTCGACCTTGGGGTCGATGTCGAGACTTGCGATCAAGCGCTCGACTAGCCGCGCTCTTTCGGAGGCGGAAAGCTGCAGCGCTTCGGCTTCAAGGGCTTCCACTGTCGAGGACATGACTCCTCCGGATAAGTGCGACAAACAATAGATAGGGTGCCACAACAGAGCCAGCGGTGCCAAACGGCGCCGGGTGATGTGCGCGACGCTGGCATTCAGGTGCCCAACGTTCATGATGGCCGGGATCTTTCCCCGGTTTCGTTGACACGGGGTTTGCGTCACGCCGCCAGCCTTTCGACCCGGAGACTCTTGCGGCGCTTCTCGGCCGCCCACAGGTCGTACTGTGTCTGCTGATTGAGCCAACTCTCGGCAGAGGTGTCGAAAGCGATCGAAAGGCGAATCGCCATCTCGGGGCTGATCCCGGCCCGCCCGTTCAAGATGGTCGACAAAGTCTTCCGACTGACCCCCAGCGCTCTCGCAGCCTCCGAGACGCTCAGCCCGAGCGGCTTAAGGCATAGCTCGCGCAATACCTCGCCCGGGTGCGGCGGATTGTGCATCCTCATTTCTCTACCTCAGTGGTAATTCGCATAGTTGACGTCAAACGAGTCCTTTCCTTCGAACCGAAAGGTCACTCGCCAATTCCCGCTCACAGTGACTGACCAAGTGCCTTTGCTTTCCCCTTTCAGCTCGTGCAGCCGAAGTCCGGGGAGATCAATATCCTTCGGATTCGTCGACGCCTGAAGTCTCGCAAGCACCAACCGCAGTCTCTCAGCGTGCTCCGGTCGAATGCCGGACTTGACGCCCTCCTCGAAGAATCTGCGCAGGCGCTTGTGCTTGAAGCTCCGGATCACTCGCTGAGTGTAACGCGTAACGTTACACTACGCAAAACGCCCATTCGGGATAGGGGGAGGCCTCACGGCCTCGCCCCTCCCACACCACCGTACGAACGGATCACGTATACGGCGGTTCGGCAGATTGAGTCAGGCCGCGACGAACCTGCACGTCGCACCCCAACCGGAGCGCCCTCTTCTGCCGCGCCAGCCACGGTTTCATCCCATAAAGGCTCTCGCCCGACGGATGCCGTACCGCAGTTCCTTGGCAATTGACCACCCCTCTCCTTTACTCCCCTCTCGGGGTAGCGTTCGGGCCTTCAGTGACTCACGCCACCTACTATGCCCTCTGCAGACTTCTGCCGCTCGTTCGGCTCGGCTCTCGCTTCGCCCAGTCGGCGTGGGTCAACTCGCTAGCGCCAACAGCCCGGCAGATCTCCCAGGGTAAGACACAGAACGTTCCGCGCGTAGACGCCGGATTTATAAAGCACGCCCCACAGGGAAGATGGAGGACTTCGCTGCCACGTGCCAGCTCGTCCCGAGCGTGCCACACCTCAGATCCGGTTCGTGTACCTCGCCCCGCGCTTTCGGATTGGGCTTCCTTCAGACACCACCTCACGGCGATAGCCCTTGCCCTTCTCCTAGCCTTCGGCTCCTC
>JAABRB010000314.1 GCA_011391185.1 Betaproteobacteria bacterium | reverse complement strand
GAAAGTCCACCTTGATGATGACGATCTGCGGCACGCCGCGCGCGCGCGAAGGCAGCATCGTCTTCGACGGCCGCGACATCACGCAGCTTCCTACCCACGAGATCGTGCGCGCCCGCATCGCCCAGGCGCCCGAAGGCCGGCGCATCTTTCCGCGCATGACCGTGTTCGAAAACCTGCAGATGGGCGCCGCGGTGAACGAGTTCGCCCATTTCGACGAGGACGTCGCGCGCATCTTCCAGATCTTCCCCATTCTTGAGCAGCGCCGCGATCAGCGCGGCGGCACGCTTTCGGGTGGCGAGCAGCAGATGCTCTCGATCGCGCGCGCATTGATGAGCCGGCCGCGGCTCTTGCTGCTTGACGAGCCGTCGCTCGGGCTCGCGCCGCAACTGGTGCATCAGATTTTTTCCGTCATCCGCGACCTGAACAAGCGCGAGAGGCTCACGGTCTTTCTTGTCGAGCAGAACGCCTTTCATGCGCTGCGCCTGGCCGACCGCGCCTATGTGATGGTCAACGGCCAGATCACGATTTCGGGCACCGGCCGCGAGTTGCTGGAGCGGCCCGAGGTGCGCGCCGCCTATCTCGGCGCGCGGCACTGACGGGCGCGGCATGGGCACGCTCTACGAAACCGAATCCTGGCTGCAGGTGCTGTTCGTCACCGGCATTCTCGGCGGCGGCGCCGCCTGGCTCACCGGGCGCGCCTGCGCTCATACGTGGCGTCCGCTGCTTCAGGTGATCGCGTATTCGATCCTGCTCGGCGCGGTCGTGCGCTTTTTCCACTTCGCGCTGTTCGAGGCGGATCTGCTCTCGCTCGCTTCGTTTCTCGCCGATACGCTGTTTTTGACGGCAATCGGCTGCCTGTCCTGGCGTGTCACGCGCACGACGCTCATGGTGACCCAATATCGGTGGCTCTATGAGCGATCGAGCCCCGTCACCTGGCGCAAGCGCCTCATCGGCAACGAGTAAATTCTGCGGGATTTGATGTCGCTTTGCGGATGACATCCGCGGAAAACCCGCCAAAATAGCCTTCAAGCGGGCGCCGCTCGGCGGCGGGCTCGCAGATCGTTCAAGTGCCATATCGTTCAAGTGCCAAGGGGAGAAGCTAGATGAAGAAACTACTGACCGTACTTGCGCTCGGCGCGAGCCTCGGCTTTGCCGGGGCCGCTGCGGCCCAGGACATCACCGTCGGCCTCGCCGGTCCATTGACCGGTTCCGAAGCCGCGTTCGGCGCGCAGATGAAGAACGGCGCCGAACTCGCCGTCGCCGATCTCAATGCGGCCGGCGGCGTGCTCGGCCGCAAACTCGTGCTCCAGGTCGGCGACGACGCCTGCGATCCGAAACAGGCCCGCGCCATCGCGGAGAAATTCGCGGCCGCCAAGCTGCCGTTCGTCGCCGGGCACTTCTGCTCCGGCTCGTCGATCCCGGCTTCGGAGGCCTATGCCGAAGGCGGCGTGCTGCAGATCACACCGGCCTCGACCAACCCGCTGTTCACCGAACGCAAGCTCTGGAACACGTTCCGCGTCTGCGGCCGCGACGACCAGCAGGGCCTGGTCGCCGGCAGCTATCTGGCCAAGCGCTTCAAGGGCAAGAACATCGCCATTCTCAACGACAAGACCACCTACGGCAAAGGCCTGGCCGACGAGACCAAGAAGGCGCTGAACAAGGCGGGCCTGCGCGAGAAGATGTTCGAGTCCTACAACAAGGGCGACAAGGACTTCACCGCGCTGGTCTCCAAGATGAAGGCGGCCAAAATCGACGCCGTCTATCTCGGCGGCTATCACGCCGAAGGCGGCCTGCTGGTCCGCCAGATGCGCGATCAGGGCATGAAAACCACGCTGTTCGGCGGCGACGCGCTCGTCACCAACGAGTTCTGGTCCATCACCGGCCCCGCCGGCGAAGGCACCATGATGACCTTCGGTCCCGATCCGCGGAACAAGCCGCAGGCGGCCGCGGTGGTGAAGAAGTTCAAGGACAAGGGCATCGATCCGGAGGGCTACACGCTCTATACCTACGCCGCGTTCCAGATCTGGGCGCAGGCGGTGGCCAAGGCCGGCACCTTCGATGCGAAGAAAGTCGCCGAGACCATCCGCGCCGGAAAGTGGAACACGGTGCTCGGCCAGATCGGCTACGACAAGAAGGGCGACATCACCGTCCTCGATTACGTCTGGTACATCTGGGGCAAGGACGGCAAGTACGCCGAGGTCCCGGCCGGATCGAGCTGATCGAGATCGAACGCAGCATCGCGATTTGGAAGCCCGCTTCGGCGGGCTTCCTTTTTTCAGCCGAAATTCGCGAGCATCGGAAACGTCTCCAGCAGCCAATAGCTCGCCCGCGAGACCCAGCCGGTGAGGAAAGCGATGCCGGTGAGCACCAGCATCGCGCCCATCGCTTTCTCCACCAACCCGAGCCGATGGCGCATGCGCGCGAGCATCGCCACGAACGGCTTCAGTGCGAACGCCGCCAGCACGAACGGAATTCCGAGGCCAAGCGAATAGACCGCCAGCAGCGAGGCGCCGCGCAGGATCGTGGTCTCCGACGCGGCGAGCGCGAGAATGGCGGCGAGCACCGGGCCGATGCACGGTGTCCAGCCGAAAGCGAACGCGAGCCCCATGACATAAGCGCCCCAGAACCCGACCGGCTTCTCCACTTCGAGCCGCGCGGTGCGCGCCATGAGCGGAATGCGAAACGCGCCGAGGAAATGCAGCCCCATGGCGAGGATCGCGATCCCGGCGACAATCGACAGAATGTTGCTATAGGCCCGAAGCAGCCCGCCGATCACCGAGGCGCCGGCGCCGAGCGCCACGAACACGGTGGAGAAGCCCGCCACGAACAGGAACGCAGTCGCGATCTCGCGCCGCTCGACAAGCCGCACCGGCTCTCGTGCGAGCACGTGCTCGAACGTGGTGCCGGCGAGGTAGCAGAGATAGGGCGGCACCAACGGCAGGACGCAGGGCGACAGGAAGCTGATCAGCCCGGCGAGCAGCGCGGTCAGGTAATTGACTTCGGCCATGGGCCTTGATGCCGCCGCGACCCGGTCGGCGCAAGGGCGGTGTGCGCCGCTCGCCGGGATGTGACCGTTCGTGAGCCCTTGCAATTCACCTGCCGCCTGCGCGAGCCTGCCCAACATGGCCGAAGCCTTGCGCAACCTCATCACCGACGTCGCCGGCACCAAGGTCGGCAATGCCGACGACGCCAGGCTCGCCTCGGGCACCACCGCCATCGTGTTCGACCAGGCGGCGGTGGCCGCCGTCGATGTGCGTGGCGGCGCGCCGGGCACCCGCGACACCGATCTGCTGGAACCGCACCGCACCCTCGAGCGCATCGACGCCATCGTGCTTTCCGGCGGCTCGGTTTTCGGTCTCGACGCGCCGAGCGGCGTGCAGGCCTGGCTGCGCGAACAAGGCCGCGGCTTCGCCATCGCCGACATTCGCGTGCCCATCGTAGTCGGTGCGATCCTGTTCGATCTGGTGAATGGCGGCGACAAGAACTGGGCGCGCTTCCCGCCCTATCGCGATCTCGGCCATGCCGCCGCCGGCGCCGCCGCCACTTCGTTCAAGCTCGGCACCGCGGGCGCCGGCTTCGGCGCCACGACCCTCGACCTGAAGGGCGGGCTCGGCTCGGCTTCGGCGCGCTCGACCGGCGGCCACACGGTCGGCGCGCTCGTCGCGGTCAATGCCTGCGGCAGCACCAACGTCGGCGGCGGGCCGCATTTCTGGGCCGCGCCGTTCGAGGAGAACGATGAATTCGGCGGCCGCGGATTCCCGCTGAAGCTCACGCCCGATGCGCTGAAGCTGCGTGCCAAGGGCGGCCTCGGCGAGAACACCACCATCGCGGTGGTGGCGACCGACGCAACGCTGACCAAAGCGCAAGCGAAGGAGTTCGCCGTGATGGCCCAGGACGGCCTCGCGCGCGCGATCTATCCCGCCCACACGACCTTGGACGGCGACACCGTGTTCGCCGCCGCGACCTGCAAGCGGCCGCTCAAGGACCCGGTAATCGAGCTTTCCGAGCTCGGCGCGCTGGCCGCCAACGTGCTCGCCCGCGCCGTCGCACGCGGTATATTCGAGGCGACCGCGCTCCGCTTCCCCGGCGCTTTGCCGAGCTGGCGCGACAAGTTCGGCAAGTAACTAGGAGAAACGTTCCGCGCTGTAGGGCGCCGGATCGCAGAAGGGTACCGCGTCCGTCATCATCTCGGCGATGAGCCGCCCGGTCGCGGGACCGAGCGTTAGTCCCCAGTGCGCGTGGCCGAACGCGAGCCACAGGCCCGGCTGGCCCGGTGCGCGCCCGATCGCGGGACGTGAATCGGAAAAGCACGGCCGCGAACCCATCCACGGCGTCTGCTCCACCGGCTCGCCGAGCGGAAACAGCGCCTTGGCCGCCGGCATCAGGCGGCCGAACTGCACCGGCGTGGGCCTCGCGTCGCGCGCGGCGAACTCGGCGCCGGTGGTGAGCCGGATGCCCTGCTCCATCGGCGCCAGCGCATAGCCGTTGTCCATGTCGCCGACCGGCCGCCTCAGCGCCGCGTTGCCGGCCGGGCGGA
>JAABRB010000313.1 GCA_011391185.1 Betaproteobacteria bacterium | reverse complement strand
GGGCCGGGCGGATTGATCGATCCGGGGTTCGGCGTCCAAAAGGCGGGTATCGAGCTCTTCGACGTCAGCACCCCCGAGAATCCGAAATCGATCGGCTTCTTCGATTGCACCGGGCCGAAATCGATGGGCGTGCATCAGCTGTGGTGGGCCGACGGCAAGACCATCCATTGCGCGGCCGGGGCGGCGGATTTCACTCCGACCCATCCGAGCGACTGCCAGTTCTACATGGCGGTCGACGTGCGCGATCCCACCCAGCCGCGTGAGCTCGGGCGCTGGTGGTTGCCCGGCACCCGCGCGGGCGACAACGTTCCGCCGCCGAAGCGCCACCCGAAATTCGACTCCGGTTTCCGCGCACACAATACGAACGTCTACCCCGAGCGTCCCGACCGCGCCTATGTCGCCTACCTCGACGGCGGCATGTACATCCTGGACATTTCCGACATCGCGCACCCGAAACCGGTCGGCCACTGGAATCCGCATCCGCCGTTCCCGGGGTTCATGCATACCGTCCTGCCGCTCCTCGACCGCGATCTCCTGGTCGTCAGCGACGAGTGCGTTCGCGACGGCGGCGCCGACTGGCCCAAGCTCACCTGGATCGTCGACGCGCGCGACGAGGGCAACCTGGTGCCCATCGCAACGCTGCCGATGCCGCCGGTGGAGGAGTACGGGAAGCGCGGCGGCCGGTACGGCTCGCACAACCTGCACGAGAACCAGCCCGGCGCGGCGTTCCGCTCGAGCGAATACGTCTTCGCGACATTCTTCAACGGCGGCGTGCGGGCGTACGACATCCGCAATCCGTTCATGCCCCGGGAAGTCGCTCACTACGTCCCGGCCTGTCCCGAGGGCTCGCGCGCCGGCGCAGTGCAGATCAACGACGTGTACGTTGACGAGAACCAGATCGTCTACGCCGTCGACCGCTACACCGGCGGGCTCTACATCCTCGAGTGCGAGCTCTGACGGACTAATAGGCGGCCGGAAGGTACGCGCGCTGGTAGCTTCGACGAAACCACCGCGTGTACGCGCCTAACCCTTTCGCACGAACAAGGGGCAATGGGGGAAAGGAAGGGGCCCCCTCACCCCTTCCTGCCCCCTTGTATATCCCCCGGAGGGAACAAGGGGCGAGCCCCTTGTATATCCCCTCTCGTGCCGCCACGGATCCTATCGGCACCTTGCTATATCGGCGGACTGGTACGCAGACCGTCGGGCCGGAACGGCCCGCTCGGGAATCGTTGACCTTCCCAGAACCGCGCGAACGCATCCGGAAACTGCGCCGCGAAAACCTGATCGCGCGTGCGCTCCAACGCTGCGATCGGCACTTCGATCAGCACCGCACCCGAGTCCCGTAGCTGCGCGAGCAGGCGACGACGTCTTGCGGTCTGCGACATCGACCCGGTCAACACGACGGCGACCGGGCGTGCGCCGTCCCAGAACGCGAAGTCGACCGGCACCATCGCGTCGGGATGGTAAGGCGCCCGCCCGGAGCCGCCCGGCGCGCGCTCCGCTGCGTAGAGATGCGCCTGTGGCAGCGGCCGCCAGGCCGAGAACGTCCAGTCGCGCAGCCGATAGAGTCCGCCGAACGGCGCGATCGCGGCAGTCAGCGGCTCGCGGTGTGCATCGACCTTTACACCGATAAACTCGAAGTACCGCTCGACGAACAGCCGCTGGGCCGGGGACCAGATATCGCACCGGGAGATGAGATAGGCGCGGACGAACGCAATCTGATCGTCCGCGCTCGCGAGATCATGCAGCGGCGGCGCATCGTGAAAATCGAAGCTGCTGTTGTTCATCCGCAGCGGCGACGCTCCGCCCCGGTCGATCACGACATGGGGCACGGCACAGACGAACCCATCGCCCGCCGCCTGGATCGCGCGCTCCGACAGGCGTGCCGCGCCGTATGGAATGATCAAGCGGCCTCGCGGACGTACGGCGCACTAGCGCGAGTCGAGCGCCAACCGTCCCGGACCATACGCGGCCACGAGCAACAGGCCGCCGATGACGGCGAGGTTCTTCAGGAAATGGTTCAGCTGATTCACGTACTGGCTGGGATCCACCGCCCAGAACTGGTGCGCGAGGTAGGTGGCGACGATCACGAACGCCGCGAGCCCCCACGCCGCGAGCCGGGTCTGCCAGCCCACGATCAGCAGGATGGCGCCGACGATCTCGACGGCGATCACCATCCACGTCGCGACCTCGGGCATGGGCACACCGAGCCTGGCGATATAGCCGGACGTCCCCGCCACGGCACCGAGCGCACGGATCCCCGACACGAGAAACAGCACCGCAAGCAGGATGCGCGCGATCAACGGAATCGCTGACGGCGCGCGCGCAGCCCTGAATGAAGCGTTCATGAAGCCTCCGAAGTCGACCGTTGGCGTAAGGACAGGGATCGGCGGCCAGTGTACGCTTTCGATACGCTAGGGGGCGAAACCATGCTGGAGACGAATCCATGAGCGACAGATCGCTGGAAGGAGACACTGCGCTGGTTACCGGCGCGGCATCGGGTATCGGGCGCGGCATCGCGCAGGCCCTTGCGCGGGAAGGGGCGCGCATCGTGCTGGCGGACATCGACGCCGCGCGCGGCGAACCGATCGCCGCCGCGCTGAAGCAGGAAGGCTTCGATGCGCGGTTCATTGCATCGGATCTTTCGACCACCGAGGGGCCCGCAGCGCTGCTGCAGCGGATGCTCGACGCGCTCGGTTCGATCTCGATTCTCGTCCACAGCGCAAGCCCCCGCCGCCTCGAGGCGGATACCCTGCTGGAGGTGAGCGACGCAACGTGGCACGGGATGATTGCGGTGAACCTCCACGCCGGATTCGCGCTCGCCCGGGGCGCCGCGAAGGAGATGATTGCGCGCGGTACGAAAGGCCGCATGCTGTTTCTCACGTTGTCACGATGCGCCGAACCAGGGGCGGGACGTGCGGGGGAAGCCCCACGCGGCGGGGTCTATCGCGTGCGCAAGCCGCGCGCAAGCCCTCTATACCATCCGGATTTCGCTGTTTCCATCCAGACGAGTCTCACTCGCCTGGGCCGGCGGCGTATCCGCAATCTCGATGAAAGAATCGGTCGCGCGCCAGTTCTGCGGAAACAGGGCAAGACATCGTTTCGAGCCATCCTTCGCGGATGGATACAGAATTCCATGCACACCGGCCGCCACACACAGTCTGCCGAAGATCTGTGAATTTGCGGGTAAATCGTACTGTGATGGCTGCATACGCCAATTCAAGTGCAGCAGCTGGCGCTGTAGTCCCGCAACCGTGCGAATCAGCGTAGGAGGGCGCAGACCCAACGCACGCGCCGTTGAAAGCACGTTGATCGGCATCTTGAACCTGGCAAGCACCGCGACAATCGCCTTGAGTGTCGCAGGATTTCCAATGTCGATGATGCCGTCAACGGTACCCTGTAATTTGACGAGAGTAAACGACGTCGGCCGACGCAGAGTGATTTCCTCGGCCGACAAACCCCCGACGATACTGGCACGCTTCAGCCCGAAACGCTCGCGGTACGCCGTTTCAAAATCCTCAGCTAGATATAGCGCCGGGAACTGCGAATAGGCGGCCGGATTGAGCCCCGAACCGATGTTGAATCTGCCGCCATCGCGTTGAACGCTGCCTGCCATGGACAGAGGTGCAGTCGAATAGCGCCAGTCGACGACACGCGCCCAGTCCTTGAACGCAAACGGACCCGTAACTCCGAGCCGGACGGCATCAACCAGCGTGTTGGCGATTTCCGCACGCTGGCTTTCCAGGCCGAAGAACAACGCATTGTTGAGCGCAGCCAGGTTTCTTCCGGCTGCCTTCCACTGCGAGAGGGATGCGCGCGAAAATTGCTCGAGCACCTCGAGCGAAGGCGGCGGCCCATCGACCTCCGCTGGCGATGAACGACTAGGCGGCGGTCGCTTCTTTTGGCGCCCCACCGCCGCGCTCCCCGACGCGCACCTCAACAGCGGTAGGCACTGGAATACCGTTCTCCACCAATGCGTCCATCACGAAGCGCCGCAGCTTCTCGTAGCGTCCATAGCGGATCATGTCGCGCGGCGAAAGATTGCCGAGTAACGGATTGCGCGTCTGGAACCAGAGCTTCGTCTTGACCGCATCACCTTCATAAAACTGCGCCACGAGACTGCACACCACGGCGATTTCGGTCAGACGATCCAGGACTTCGCGCGGAATCTTCTGATCCCATCGAACCGAGGCCGAGGAAACGCCGGCAACGCGCGCCACCTCGCGTCGATCGAAGTTCATGAAATCGGCAACGGTCTTCGCTTGTAGCGTTTGATCCGCCCAAAAACCCAGGTAGTCCTTGCTGGGAACGTTTGCGAATAGATGGGTAGGCCGCATGTCGTTCATCCACCAAATACGTGTTTCCTAAGCTACCACATTCGAGAGCGCCAAAACCACGACTTAACCATGATATGACCAAATATCACCCAAGGTGGTTGATTATGCCCTCCCGATGACCTGAGGCTAGCCCGAAGTTCCTCGGCCGCCCCGCGGCCTTGGCGTAGCGGGCCCGCTCTTGGAGCGGCGATCTTCGGGGTTCT
>JAABRB010000312.1 GCA_011391185.1 Betaproteobacteria bacterium | reverse complement strand
TCCTCCGGCGAGATCCACATCGGCGGGCGGATCGTGAACAACCTGCATCCCAAGGAGCGGGATGTCGCGATGGTGTTCCAGAATTACGCGCTCTATCCGCACATGACCGTCGCGGCCAACCTGGGTTTCTCGCTGAGCCTGCGCAAGACGTCGAAGACCATCGTCGAAGAACGCGTGCAGAAAGCGGCCGGGATCCTGGGGCTCACGCCCTACCTCGATCGCTACCCGCGCCAGCTCTCGGGCGGGCAGCGGCAGCGCGTGGCGATGGGCCGCGCGATCGTGCGCGATCCGCAGGTATTCCTCTTCGACGAGCCGCTGTCGAATCTCGACGCGAAGTTGCGTGTCGCCATGCGCGCCGAGATCAAGGAGCTGCACCAGCGCCTCAAGACCACCACGGTGTACGTCACGCACGACCAGATCGAGGCGATGACCATGGCGGACAAGATCGTCGTCATGCACGACGGCGTCGTCGAGCAGATGGGCACGCCGCTCGATCTTTACGACCGGCCCGACAATACTTTCGTGGCGGGCTTCATCGGCTCGCCCGCCATGAATTTCTTCGAGGGCACGCTCAAGGCGAACGGCGCGTGCGCCGTCGAGACGGGAGGCGGCGTTCGACTGCCGCTTGCCGGGGCGCCCGCGGCGAGCGACGGGCGGCAGGTCCTCTACGGCATCCGGCCCGAGCACCTCGAGCTCGCGGACGACGGCGTCCGGGCGGAAGTCGTCGTCGTGGAACCCACCGGCTCCGAGACGCAGATCGTCGCCCGCGCCGAAGGCCGCGAATTCGTCGCGGTGTTCAGAGAGCGCCATGCGTTCGCGCCGGGGGCGCACATCGGGCTGCGGCCGCGCCGCGACCTCGCGCACGTATTCGACAAGTCAACCGGCATTCGAATCTAGCGCCGCAAGGCGTTCGCACCACCCCAAAGCAAAGGAGGACTGCAATCATGACGAATGGACGATTCACGCGCCGCGACGTGCTCAAGGGAACCGGCGCCATTACCGGCGCTGCGGCGCTCGGTACAGCGGACCTGTTCGGCTTCGCCAAGGCCTGGGCGCAAAGCGCGCCATGGAAGCCCGAAAAGGGCGCCAAGCTCCAGTTCACGCGCTGGAAGCGCTTCGTGCAGTCCGAGGACGACGCGTTCCGGGCAATCGTCGCCTCCTTCGAGAAGGCGACCGGCTGCCCGGTTGCGATTGCCGAAGAGGGCTTCGACGACGTCCAGCCCAAGGCCTCGGTCGCCGCGAACACCGGGCAGGGCCCGGACATGTTCTGGGCGATCTACTCGACGCCGCAACTCTTCCCGACCAAGACGCTCGACATCTCCGATGTCGCGGGCTATCTCGGCAAGAAGTACGGCGGCTGGGTGCCGCTTGCGGAAACCTACGGCAAGGCCGGCAACAAGTGGATCGCCATGCCGGTGACGATCAGCGGCAATTACATCAACTACCGCCAATCGTCGATCGAGAAGGCGGGCTTCAAGGAGGTCCCGAAGGATTTGGACGGATTCCACGCGCTGATGGCCGGGCTCAAGAAGAACGGGACACCGGGCGGCTTCGCGCTCGGCCATGCCTCCGGCGACGGCAATGCGTGGACGCACTGGCTGCTCTGGGCGTTCGGCGGATCACTGGTCGACAAGAACGACAAGGTGGCGATCAACTCGCCGGAGACCACGAAGGCGCTCGAGTATTGCCAGAAGCTCTACGAGACCTTCGCGCCCGGGACGGTGTCCTGGAACGACTCCTTCAACAACAAGGCGTTCCTCGCGGGCGAGATTCACCTGACGAACAACGGCATCTCGATCTACGCCGCCGCGCAGAGCGGCGCCGCCAAGGATCCGAAGCTGAAGCAAATCGCCGCGGACACGAACCACGCGTTCTACCCGATCGGACCGGTGGGCAAGCCGACCGAGTTCCAGGTCTGCTTCCCGGTCATGGCGATGGGCTACACGAAGTTTCCGAACGCGTGCAAGGCGTTCCTCGCCTACTGGATGGAGGCCGATCAGTATAACAAGTGGCTGCAGGGCTCGGTCGGCTACATGACCCACACCCTCAATGCCTTCGACAAGAACCCCGTGTGGACCGAAGACCCGAAACGGGCGGTCTTCCGCGATGCGACCAAGCGCTCGCTGTGGGCCGGCTACCCCGGCACGATCGGCGAGAAGGCGGCATCCGCGCTTGCGGAGTTCATCGTCGTCGACATGTTCGCGAATGTCTGCACGGGCCGGGAGAACGTCGCGGGCGCGATCAAGCTCGCGGAGCGTCAGGCGCAGCGCGTTTATCGTTGATCGCTTGCGGGCGGCGCGCAGGCAACGCCCCTGCGCGCCGCCGCTTTCCTGATCGCGCGTGAAAGCAATGCCGTCCTCAATGGATTCGGCAGCGGCAGTCGCGGCCCCGGCCGGCGCCGCCGCGACCCCGTCACGCTGGGAACTCCTCAAGTGGAACCGGAACTGGCTCGGACTCTGGTTCATGGTCCCCGCTGCGGCGTTCCTGCTGCTCTTTCTCGCCTACCCGCTCGGGCTGGGCGTCTGGCTATCGTTCACCGAAACGAAGATCGGCCGGGCTGGAGTGTTCGTAGGCCTCGAAAACTATGTGTGGCTGAGCGACGATCCGGTGTTCTGGCTCGCGGTCTTCAACACGCTCCTCTACACGACGGTGGCGAGCGTCTTCAAGTTCGCGATCGGCCTGTATCTGGCGCTGCTGCTCAACCGGCACCTGCCGTTCAAGGCCATGATCCGCGCAGTGGTGCTGATCCCGTTCATCGTGCCCACGGTGCTCTCGGCGATCGCGTTCTGGTGGATCTACGACCCGCAATTCTCGATCGTGAGCTGGACCTTGCGCGAGCTTGGCCTGCTCGAGGCCAACATCGACTTCCTCGGCGACGCGTGGAATGCCCGCTGGTCGGTGATCTTCGCCAACGTCTGGCGCGGCGTGCCGTTTGTGGCGATCACGCTGCTCGCCGGGCTGCAGACGGTCTCGCCTTCGCTCTACGAGGCCGCCACCATCGACGGCGCGAGCCGCTGGCAGATGTTCCGCTTCGTGACCTATCCCCTGCTGACGCCCATCATCGCAGTCGTGATGACCTTTTCAGTGCTCTTCACGTTCACCGATTTCCAGCTGATCTGGGTGCTGACGCGCGGCGGCCCGGTCAACGCGACCCACCTGATGGCGACGCTCTCCTATCAGCGGGCGATCCTCGGAGGCTATCTCGGCGAAGGATCGGCAATCGCCACGGCAATGATCCCGTTCCTGCTCGCGGCGATCATGATCTCCTGGTTCGGCCTGCAGCGCCGCAAGTGGCAGCAAGGGGAAGCCAATGACTGACCTTGCCAAATCGGATCGACCGGTCGTCCTCAAGGCGGACGCCGATGAATTGTCGGAAGGCATGCGCTACCTGGAAACACTGCCCCGGCGGCTCGTCACGACCTATCTGCCGCTCGCGATCATCGTCTTCGTGCTGCTCTTTCCCTTCTACTGGATGGCGCTCACGTCCGTGAAGCCCGACAATCAGCTGCTCGACATGGACACCGTGAATCCGTTCTGGACGCCGACGCCGACGCTCAAGCACTACTACGCGCTGCTCTTCGAGACCGAATACCCGCGCTGGCTCTGGAACACCATGTACATCGCGATCAGCGCGACGATCCTCTCGCTCGTCTCGAGCGTCTTCGCGGCTTACGCCATCGTGCGCCTGCGGTACCGGGGCGCCCAGTGGGTCGGCGGGGCGATCTTTCTCGCCTATCTCATTCCACCGTCGATCCTGTTCATACCGCTCTCGACCGTCATCGTCACCTACGGGTTGTTCGATACGCCGATGGCCCTGATCCTCGTCTACCCGACGATCCTGATCCCGTTCTCGACCTGGCTGCTGATGGGGTACTTCAAGACCATCCCGTTCGAGCTGGAGGAATGCGCGCTGATCGATGGGGCGAGCCGGTGGCAGATCCTGACGAAGATCGTCATCCCGCTCGCCATCCCGGGGCTCATCTCGGCGTTCATCTTCTGCTTCACGCTGTGCTGGAACGAGTTCATCTACGCCCTCACGTTCATCTCGAGTTCGCAGTCGAAGACCGTCCCGGTCGCCATCGTGACGGCGTTCACCGACGGTGACGTCTACCGGTGGGGATCGATCATGGCGGGAGCGCTCTTCGGCTCGCTGCCGCTGGTGATCCTCTACGCGTTCTTCGTCGAGCACTATGTCTCGGCGATGACCGGGGCAGTGAAGGAATAGCCTTCCGCACGCCGGCACCGGCTAGAATCGTTCTCTGGTCGGTGCGCCCGCAGGCTCGGGCGCCATCTTCGTCATTCGCTTCGCACCAGGACTTCGCATGCCCGCGCCATCCCGTCCCCCTGCTCCGCTCGAAGGCATCACCGTCGTTGCGCTCGAGCAGGTGATCGCCGCGCCGTTTGCCACCCGCCAGCTCGCCGAGCTCGGCGCGCGGGTGATCAAGATCGAGCGACCCGACGGCGGCGACTCGGCGCGCGGCTACGACCGGACCGTCAAAGGGCTTTCCAGTCATTTCGTCTGGACCAATCGCGGCAAGGAGAGTAT
>JAABRB010000311.1 GCA_011391185.1 Betaproteobacteria bacterium | reverse complement strand
ATCGAGGACTATGACGGGTTCATCCCGCGCGGGGTGCTCGATCTCGGCACCTATCAGCCGCCGATCTACCTGTTCCCGCCACTGATCGCGCAACCGTCCTTGTGGCACGGCCGTTATTACTCGCGCGACCATTTCCGTTACGAGTCGCGCTCGCGCTGGCGCGACCGCGACGGCCGGCGGCTCCATGTCGTGCCCATCCGTCCGCAACCGCGGCCGCTCAGGCCGACCGGGCCGAACGAATGGCGGGGGAAGAAGCAGTTCGACCAGCGGGGACCCGACCAGCCGCGAATTCAGCGGGGACTGGAGCAGCCGCTGATTCAGCGAGGACCAGTAAACGGGCAGCCGCGAATTCAGCGGGGACCGGATCAGCCTTTTATTCAGCGAGGACCTGACCAGCCGAGGATTCAACGGGGCCCAGATCAACCGCGGACGATGCAGCCACAGCCGCAGCCGCAGCAGCGGATCCAGCAGCAGGCTCCGGTGCAACGGCTGGCCCCGCCGCCACCTCCACCGCAGCGCACACAACCGCAACCGCAGCCCCAGCCGCAGAAGAAGAAGCAGGATCAGGTGCGCTAGACGCTGCGTTGGCCGAAAATGCGAAGGGCGGCGGGGTTTCCGCCGCCCCTTTTTATTGAGGGGATGGCTGCTCAGCGCCCGAAGACGCGCTTGAAGACGGTTTCCACGTGCTTCAAGTGATACTTTAAGTCGAAGCAGGCTTCGATCTCGGATTTCTGAAGCAGGCGAGTCACTTCCGCGTCGGCCTCGAGAAGCGAGCGGAAGTTGCCGTGGCCCTCGATCGCCTTCATCGCGTTTCGCTGCACCAGCCGGTAAGCGTCCTCGCGGGCGGCGCCTTTCTCGATCAGCGCGAGCATGACGCGTTGCGAATGCACCAGGCCGCCCTGACGGTCGAGATTGCGCTGCATCGCCGCGGGATAAACCACCAGCTTGTCGATCAGATCGGCCAGTCGGTTGAGCGCGAAATCGAGCGTCACGGTCGCGTCGGGGCCGATCATGCGCTCGACCGAGGAATGGGAAATGTCGCGCTCGTGCCACAGCGCCACGTCCTCGAGGGCCGGCTGGACATAGGCCCGAACCATGCGGGCGAGGCCGGTGAGGTTTTCGGAGAGCACCGGATTGCGCTTGTGCGGCATGGCGGAGGAGCCCTTCTGGCCCTCGGAGAAGAATTCCTCGACTTCGCCGACCTCGGTGCGTTGCAGGTGGCGGATCTCGGTGGCCAGCCGCTCGACCGAGGCGGCGACGACGCCGAGCGTGGCGAAGAACATCGCGTGCCGGTCGCGCGGCACGATCTGGGTCGAGACCGGCTCGACCGCGAGGCCGAGCTTCTTGGCGACATGCGCCTCGACGCGTGGGTCGATATTGGCGAAGGTGCCGACGGCGCCGGAAATCTTGCAGGTCGCGATCTCGCGCTTGGCGGCCACGAGGCGCTCGCGGGCGCGCGCGAACTCCGCATAGGCGAACGCGAGCTTGAGCCCGAAGGTGGTGGGTTCGGCGTGGATGCCGTGCGAGCGGCCGACCGAGAGGGTGTTCTTGTGCTCCCTGGCGCGACGCTCCAGCGCCTGCATCAGGCGCTCGACATCGGCGATCAGGAGGTCGGCGCTGCGCGAGAGTTGGACCGCCAGACAAGTATCGAGCACGTCGGAGGACGTGAGGCCGGCGTGGACGTAGCGCGCTTCGGGGCCGACGATTTCGGCCAAGTGGGTGAGGAACGCAATGACGTCGTGCTTGACCTCGCGCTCGATCGCGTCGATGCGCGCGATGTCGAATTTCGCGTCGCGGCCCTTGTCCCAGATTTTCTTGGCGGCTTCCTTCGGCACCAGGCCGAGCTCGGCCATGGCGTCGGTGGCGTGCGCCTCGATCTCGAACCAGATGCGGAAGCGGGTTTCCGGCTTCCAGATTTCCGCCGCCTCGGGGCGGCTGTAGCGCGGGATCATCAGGCCGCCGCTCGGCTTGAGGCCGCGCGCAGAGCCGAGATGCGCGACGCATAGGCGTCGCGGCCGCCGGCGCCGAAGATCGCCGAGCCGGCGACCAGCACATTTGCCCCGGCCGCGGCGGCGAGCGGCGCGGTTTCCGGCGTGATGCCGCCGTCGACTTCGAGATCGATCGGGCGGTTGCCGATCATCTTCTTCAGGACGCGAATCTTGTCGACCACTTTGGGGATGAAGGATTGTCCGCCGAAGCCCGGGTTCACCGTCATGGCGAGCACGAGGTCGATCTTGTCGAGCACGTATTCGATGGCGCTCTCGGGTGTCGATGGATTGAGCGCGACGCCGGCGCGCTTGCCCAAGCTCCGGATGACCGAGAGCGAGCGCTCCAGGTGCGGTCCGGCCTCCGGGTGGATGGTGATGATGTCGGCGCCGGCCTTGGCGAAGGCCTCCAAGTAAGGATCGGCCGGCGCGATCATCAGGTGCACGTCGAGGGGCTTCTTGGTGACGGGCCGGATCGCCTGCACGATCGCCGGGCCGATGGAGATATTGGGCACGAAATGCCCGTCCATGACATCGACGTGGATCCAGTCGGCGCCGGCTGCGTCGGCTGCGCGGACTTCGTCCCCGAGGCGCGCGAAATCGGCGGCGAGGATCGAAGGCGCGACGAGGAGAGGGCGACTCATGGCTTCTCCAGGAGGTGGCCGTACCACGGCGCTCAGCCGCGGGGCAACCTTCGACGTAGAATTCGGTGAACGAGCGGCGAGAGGAGTTGCGGGCCGAGATAGATGGGGAATTGCGCCAGCGCGAAATAGAGCCAGACCAGATCGGAGACACTACCCGCGGCCGCGAGCATCAGCCCCATATTGCGATTGCCGCTTTCCCAGCCCAGTGCCAGCGCGCGTTCCAATCCAATGGACCGGAACACGAGCGTAGTGAGGGCCATGAGCCCGAAGGTGATGCCGAAGCTGAGTAGAAGCAGACCGAGCACCAGGCCCGGCTCCGTGAACAGGCGCGCGGTTACGCTCTCCATCAGGGCCACGGCGAATACGAAGAGGCCGATCACGCTCAGGCCGTCTAAATGCTCCCGGCTATCCAGCACCCGCTCGCGGCCGAGCAGCCAGCGGATCGAACCAGCAACCAGGAAAGCGCCGGCAAGAAAAAGGAAGAGCCGCAGCGCCAGCGCGCTTGCATCGAGCGGAAGCGCGTCGCCCGCGAAGAGGGCGGCGAAGAAGGGGGCGGTCAACGGCGTCACGGCGATGGTGGCGATCAAGGTGGCGAGCGCCAGCGCCGCGTCGAGCCCGAGCAGGGCGACGAATGCGGGCGCGGACATGATCGGCGGAGCGGCGGCCTGCAACATGAGCGCGACCGAAAGCGCCCGCCAGGTTTCGCCGCCGCCGATCAGCGCATAGAGGGCGCCGAGCGCGAGCGGCGTCACGACCATGATCCAGAGCGTGGCCAGCACCACCGTGCGCGGGCGCGCGAACTCGCTCTTGAGCGCCGCGGGATCGACCCGCAGGAAGGCGAGCACCAAGAGGTAAAAGATCGAGGGCGCGACCAGCGGCTTGAACAGGGCGGCGAGCGGCGGAAGCGCGAGGCCGACCAGGATGCTGAGCGCGATCGCGCGGGTGCCCTGGCGGCCGAGCCAGGCCAGCGCCTCGAAAATCCGCTCTAGCGCGCCCATATTGACCTCGCGATTCGGATGAACCCGCCGTAACGCCGCGGTAAGGCTTCCGTAGCGCAGGGCGGCGCACTATCGGCGACGCTGTCGCCGGAGGAAAGGGCAGATCGTGGCGCACAAGGACGCGTTGGTGCTCGGCGCCGGTATCGTCGGTGTCTCGATCGCGCTGCATCTGCAGAAGCGCGGGCTTGCCGTCGCGCTGGTCGACCGGCGCGGGCCGGGCGAGGAGACCAGCTTCGGCAATGCCGGAGTGATCGAAGGCAACACCGTGTTCCCGCCGGCGTTCCCGCGCGGGCTCAGTGCGCTGTTGCGGGTTGCGCTCAAGCGCGCGCCAGAGGCGAACTATCATCTCCTGTTCCTGCCGCGCGTGGCGCCGTGGCTGCTCGCCTATCGCGCCGCCTCGCGGCCGGAGCACTTGATCGAGACCGCTCACCTGATGCGGCCGCTCTATGCGCGCGCGCTCGCCGAGCACGAGGCATTGCTCGGCGAGTCCGGGGCCACGCGTTATCTGCACAAGGAAGGCTGGCTCAAAATCTACCGGCGCGAGGAAAGCTTCGCGGCGCTCAAGCCCGAGCTCGATCTGGCGCGCGAATTCGGCCTGCCGTTCACAACGCTCGATGCCGATGGAGCCCGCGCGCTCGAGCCGTCGCTTTCAGCGGTGTTTCGCCGCGCGGTGCACTGGCAGAATGCGGCGAGTCTCACCAATCCGCTGGCGGTGACCAAAGCCTATGCCGCGCGTTTCGCCGCGCTCGGCGGCGAATTCATCGAGGGCGACGCACGTACGCTCTCTCGTGTGGGCACGCGGTGGCAGGTTGATACGAAAAACGGCACGTTCGATGCCGACGCGGCGGTGATCGCACTCGGGCCCTGGGCACCCGACGTGCTGGAGAAGTTCGACATTCGGTTGCCCCTCGGCATCAAGCG
>JAABRB010000310.1 GCA_011391185.1 Betaproteobacteria bacterium | reverse complement strand
GTAAAGATCGAACGTGTCCACGTGGAACGCCTCGCCCATCGCGGCGAGCACGTTGATCTTGAGCACGTCGTAGGCGAGATTCTTCGGCAACCCGCGCACGCGATAGCGCCGCGCGTGCGGCGCCTCGCCGAAGGCGAACACGACCTCGGTCTCCTTCACCTCGGGGGCGACGTCGGTGCTCGGGGTGGCCGGCAGCGGCGACGCCGGCAGCGGTTCGGGGTTTTCCTCTTTAGCAGCTATAGCAGCTAAAGAAGAAGCCGCAGACGCGATCGCGTGCACGGGCTCGACGACGGCCTCGGACACAGATACGAGCTCCGGGTCGCTTGGCCGGATGGGCGCCACGCCCTTGCCAAGCCAACCGGCCTTCCGGATCGCCAAGCCCAGGCTCTTTGCCGCAGGCTGCACCTTCAACGCGTACTCATTCGCATCCATCCCCTTCGGGAACTGGATGCGGTAGCAGTCGATGCCTTCACCTGTCAGACGCTCGGCAAGCTTCGAGCTGGCGCGCTCGCCGGCGTCGTCGCGATCGTAGGCGATCAGCACACGCTCGGTGCCGTGGCACTTCATTGCCGCAAGCAGGTCATCGCTGAAGCCTTCGACGCCGTAGGCGGCAGTCACATTGCGGAAGCCCGCGCACCAGAAGGTCAGCGCGTCGATCAGCGCCTCGGTGAGGATGATCTCCTTCGAAGCGATCAGCACCTGCACGTTCCACACGCCACGGTGCGGACCGGGAAGATATAGATGCAGCGGCGTCCCCGGCCGCAAGCCCGGTGTGATCTTGCGGCCGTAGACCTCGCTCACGTTGCCGTGTTCGTCCATCACCGGGATCACGAGAGACCCGTTGAAGTGCTCGTGCCCCGAGTCGCGCAAGATCCCGAGCCGCTGCAAGCGCACGCGGATTTCAGCGCCCGCCTTTCGGTTCTTCTCGGGCAGGCGCAGGCCGAGCGTGCGGTTGGCGAAGCCCAGGCGGTGCCGCTCGATCACCTCCGGATGATCGATACCGCGCGCCTTCAGATAGGCGAGCGCCTCCGGGCTCGCTTTCAGCGTCTCGTGGTAGTAGCCGATCACTTGGTTGAGCGCGGCCTGGTCGTCGCCTTGCAACGCGACCGGCGCCGCGAGCTTGGGCACCGTCGATTGCTTCACCAGCGCGCGGGAGATCGCCCCGCGCGGCAGACCTTCGCGCAACAACTCCACCGCGTGGCGAAACGACACGCCTTCGGTTTTCATCACCCAGTCGATCACCGAGCCGCCCGCCTGGCACGCGCCCAGGCAGTGCCAGAGGTTCTTTGCCGGCGTGATCACGAGCGACGGCGTCTTGTCCTTGTGGAAGGGACACAGTCCCACCAGATCGGCGCCGGTGCGTTTCAGCGCGATCCCGCGCGCCTCCGCCAGGCGCTCGATCGCCACCTCGTTCTTCAGCTGCTCGATCTCTGAGGCAGGTATGCGTGCCATGGAATCGGTCTCCGGCTAAAACCCTGTCAAGGGGGTGGCGTAAATTTTCTTGCTGCTGTCGGACGGTTTCCATAATATGTCTATTTGCCATGTACGTCAAAGCCCCCATGACCGCGTCCGCCGAAACCGCCCTTACAATTTTTGCCATGGCCAAATCGGCAACCCACGAAGACTCGCTCGGCCGGCGCATCGCGCGCATCCGCAAGGCGCGCGGGCTCACCCAGGTGGAGCTCGCTATCCGCATCGGCACGATCCAGGCAGTGGTGTCGGACTACGAGTCCGATCGCAGGCGGCTGCACGCCGAGACGATCGTGCGCGTGGCGCAGGCGCTCTCGGTGAGCGCCGACGAGCTGCTCGGCACCAAGGCACAGAAGGGCAGCACCGGCGCCGCGATGAGCCTGCGCCTCACGCGCCGGCTGCAGAAGCTCGACGCGCTACCGCGCGCGCGGCAGAAGTTCGTCCTGCAAACGCTCGACGCTCTGCTCAAGAGCGCCAGCGGCTAAAACAACAACGCCCGCGCGGGGGCGGGCGTTGTTGTCGCGTGCAAGAGCGATCTGCGCTACAGCTCTTTACCACATTGAGAGCACTTCTTCGGGACGAAGCCTCCCCAATACGTAAACTCCTCGCCTAGAAGTTTCACTCTCCTCTTGTAAATCGGATTACCACAATTCGCACAGCGAAGCGAGAGAAGATAGATTCCCGCCCCTACTGGAATCAAGATAGTCGGCCAAATAAAAAAGTTGCTGACGTTGATCGTGAACGCCAAGAACCCGAAGAAATTGATCACTGCGAACCCAATGGCAAGGAGAGCCCGCTTTCTTTGGGACATCCTCGATGAGCTTGGAGCCGCCGTATTCATCTGCACACGCTAGCAGATGCAGGTTTGGGTCTAAAGAAATTGAGCACATCCCGAATTGTGAGCGTCCCAGTGATATCGTACGCACCAGAATATCCGACAGGTGTAGCTCCGGGTCCAAGCCCAATCGTGCCTCCTATGACCTCACCTGTTTTGGGATCCTGGAAAACGGTGATGCTCAACGGGCCTATCCCGATGTTCTGGTTAACGGTCGGGCCGCTGACGTTGGATATGTCTCCTTTAACCACCCCGACGAAAACATCTGCTGAGACATTCACTCCAACAGTGGCACCAATGGCACCGAAAACTCCCGCATCAGCTTGCTGGCCAAACAATCCAGGATTTACAACTACCCCGCCACTAAATTCACCTCCAGTCGGTGCCGCAGCAGTGGCTCCAGCACCGACAAGAAAGTTTATTAGACCGAATGGGTCAACATACCTTATCGGATTCCCTCGGACATAGCTGTAGAGATTCAACCCACCGTGAAGTCGCTCCGACGCGCGCTCGTCGTAAACGAAGGCACTTTCTCTAGACACGCTCGGCAGTTGCGCAGCTAATACGAAGGCGGCTCTCCCTTTTGTTCTGCAATTTTTTCTAGAAGCACATTTTGCGCCGCGCGCGCAGTGCCGGCAAGAGCAGGTGCTTTTGATTTAGCTGCCGCTACGCAAGCTACGGGGAGCCCCCGCTTGCGGGGGCGGATGGGTGCGGGACGCAGACGCGCGCGCGGCTGCGTCCCGCAGGGTGGGCGGGGGCACGTGATGCCGGCGCGCTGGTGTGCTTCGCACACGAGCGCGCTAACTTGCTTGAGCGCGCACACGGTGCGCGAGCACGGTGTGCGCGTGCAGGTGGCCGGGGCGCCAGACATAACGCTGGTTGTGCGAACCCGAAGGGCGCGGAACGCTAGTGGAGCGGCGCGCGCACCAAGCAAACCCGGTTTGCGACTGCGCGCGCTTTGCACAACCCCGCGTTATGTTGAATGCGCCCTTGGGCGCATTTACCCCGGCCGACTGCCAGGACGCGGCGGGCTCGATGCCCGCTGCGGCCTGTGACCCACGCTCGCAGAACGCGCGGACGCTCGCACTCGCGCAGGCGTAGCCCCGGCGCGGCGCGTGCGCGAAGGACGGCGAAGCGTTGCACGCGCCGTGACGGGGCGGTCCAAGAGGTTGCTGCGTCGAACGGAGCTGACGCCGCTCGCGTCCGTGATGTCGGAGCCCGGCGCGCGGCTTGCGCGTGCTGCTCGCGCGCGGCACGCCTTAGCAAGCCGCGTGACGGGCGGGTGAGGCTTACGGTGCGTCCGAGGCTTGCTCTTCGTCGCGCTCGGCTGCTAGAGCGGCTAGGAGCGCGCCACGCGCTGCCGGGGCGCTCGGTTGAGGTCCTCGCCCGTCCGCATCGCCCGCCTCGCCTCTGGCGCGGTCCAGGCGCGCCGGGTGCGTCGCGTTGTGGATCTGCTTCAGCTTCTGCACCGACACACGCGTGTAGATCTCGGTCGTGGCGAGATCAGCGTGCCCGAGCATCAACTGGATGTAGCGGATGTCGGCACCGTTCTCCAGCATGTGCGTGGCCATCGCGTGGCGGAACAGGTGACACGCGCCGGGCATCGTCACGCCGGCGTGCTCAAGATGGCGCTTCACCAGGTCCCCGAGCCGTTGCACCGGGTACGCCCCGCCGTTCTCGTAGAGGAACAGTGTCCCGTCATCGTGTCCGACGACGAGCTCGGGGCGCACCTCCTTCAGGTACTTGTCGATCCAGGCGCAGGCGCGCGCGCCGATCGGCACCATGCGGTCCTTGCGCCCCTTGCCCTGGCGGATCATCACCGTGCCGCGCTCGATGTCCACATCGTAGAGTTTCAGGTGGATGAGTTCGAGCCGACGAATCCCCGTCGAGTAGAACGTCTCCAGGATCGCGCGGTTGCGCATACCGAGGTTTGTTCGCACGTCGCACTGGTTGATCACGTTTTCGATCTCGGCCACCGACATGATTCCCTTGGGCAACGCGCTCGGCTTCTTCGGCAGTTCGAGCTCCGAGGCCGGGTTGTAGAGGATGTAGTTCTGCCGCGCGAGCCACTTGAACCAGGCTTTCAGCGGCGTGAGAAGCCCGAGCTGCCCGACGACAGAGAGCGGCTGACCGTTCGTCTTTCGGTAGTGATAGAGGAAGCGCTGATAGCGCTCGAGGATCGGCCGCGTGATGTCCTGCGGTCGCTGCAATCCGCGCTCGTCCGCCCACACGATGAAGCGCAGTAGCGCCATCT
>JAABRB010000309.1 GCA_011391185.1 Betaproteobacteria bacterium | reverse complement strand
CCCGACATCCAGTCGGCCGCGGTCGCCATGCCGTTGAACACCGGCGGCACCTGCCGGCCGGCGACGTAGTAGGCGTCGACCTGCATGGTGCGGGCGAGCCAACCGATGACCGCGTAGATGACCACCGTGAACGCGACGAACGCGATGCCGATCGAGGACTCGGTCATGCCCCAGTATTCCCCCAGGGCCATCAGCAGGATGAAAACGATGAACCCGCCGGTGTAGATCCCGTAGATCTTCGGCAGGTTGTCGATGAACGAACCTTTCATTTGCGTACTCATGGCGCCCCCCTATTCGTCTTCTGCCATGCCGCACTCGCGGTCGATCTTCTCCTGCTGCTTCGCAAAGATGAAGAGCTGCACCACGAATACGATCAGCGATCCCTGCGCGGCCATGTAGTAGGCGAGCGGGAAATCCAGGAAAGACATCTTGTTGACTATCGGAGCATACCAGTGGATGACGAACGAAAAGATGAACCAGATGACCATATGTACGATCATCAGCCCCCTTGTCCGGCTCCAGTGCTGCTCAATTTGGGACGCGCTTGTGGTACTCATCGACTATCCTCCTCCTCAGTTTTCATCTCATGGATAGTGCCGCCCGGCCCGGCCTCTCGCGATCCTGACCGAAGCGGCCAGTCAAGCAATTCCGAACCTGGACTGCGGCATTCTAGCTCATTCTGAATAAAAGTGATCCTCACGTAAATGACGGAAATCTCGCAAGTTTAGGAGCCCCGGTGACCGGATTTTCCACTCTGCACCAGTACTTCGCGGGTCTGTCGCGGGCCCTGCGGGAACATTTTGGCCCTGGCCGGCGACGCAAGGCGCAGCCGATCACCCGGGAAGCGGACTTGCAGCGATTCCTCACCGCGCGCGCCAACCATGTCGCGCAGACCTCGCTCTATGGTTACCTCAGGACCCGGGCCGGCATGCGCTACCCGCAACTGTTCGCCAACGATGAATTCGTGCGGTCGATAAACATCGCCAAGTGGCATCTGTGGCTCGCCTGCGTGTCCGATCTCACGGTCTACGCCGGTGGACTGATTATGCAACGCGGCAACGCGCCGGCCGCGACTGTGAGCCGCCTGATGTCGGCCACACTCGAAGCGGTGCTCGCCGAAACCGGCACGCCGGCCGAAGCGGACGAAGAGTTCGCGGCGCACGCCGATCGCGTGCGCGCGCGAATCGCACTGTGCGACTGGTCTGCGGTGCCAGACGACGGCGAGCCGTTTTCCGAGAGTCCGTCGGCGCTGGTGAAGTGGGCGCCGATCGTGGAGACGCTGAAGCAGCTCGATGCGGAGATCGTCATCAACTCCGTCCGCTTCAGCTGGCAGGAAGTTCGCCGCGACTTCCGCCGCGACCTCGACGCCGCGGCCCTGCTGGCCCCCAGCGCCTAGCGCACCCGACGCACGCGAACTGCAATGTGCCCGTCTGACCATCGCTGCATCAGGGTCGATTCCACGCGCGCGGCGATGCACCGCGGGCGTGGGATCTCCCACTGCCCCCCTCCTCGCTGCCCAGGGTCGGCTCCGCTCTGATTGGCGCTTCCCGACGAATGCCTGCGATCCTAGCCGTGTAAGTGGCGCGCAGCCATTAGGGATAACCCTTGGCCGCGACGGCGGCCCCGCTGCGGCGCAGCAACGCAGCCGGAGGGATAAACGTCGCGCCGTCGCAGATGCGGCGCCTATTCGCCGCGCTGCATCAGGAGTTGCATCAGCGCCGCCACCGAACTCGCGCCCATCTTTTCCATCATCCGGGCACGATGGAACTCGACGGTCTTCACGCTGATCTCGAGCTCGCTCGCGATGACCTTGTTCTGCTTGCCTGCCGCGACCCGCGCCATGACCTCTCGCTCGCGCTCGGTCAGTGCGGCGAGTCGGTCGGCGACCAGGGATTGCTGCATCCGACGGGCGCGGTTCTCGAAGTCGCGCTCGAACGCCCGCTTGATGATCGCGAGCACCTCCCGATAGCTGAAGGGCTTCTGGATGAAATCCACGGCACCGCCCTTGATCGCGCTCACCGCGGTCGGCACGTCGGCATGACCGGTGACGAACACGATCGGAATCTCGATCCCCTTCCCGGTCAGGTATTCCTGGAGCTCGAGACCGCTCATCCCGGGCAGGCGCACGTCGAGGACCAGGCACGCAGGGCCGCCGGGGCGATAGGCGTCGATGAACGCCGCGGCGGTGGAGAAAGTCTGCACCGCGATGCCGTTGGACTCCATCAGCCAGCGCCACAGGGTGCGGATCGACTCGTCGTCGTCCACGACGTATGCGGTCGGATCGCGGGCCTGTTCCATGTCATCTTCCAGCGCGCGCTGAGTCGCTCAACACCTGAGCCGGTGGACCCGTCGCTTCCGCGACGACTGCGCAGTCACGCAGTGAAGTACTGCGCGGCGATGAGTTGCGCCCGCTCGCGAAACTGAACCGCACGGGACTTGCCGCGCGCGCCGAGGCTCTCGAGCACACGCGCGCAACGTTCGGCCGCCTCGACGAATTCGACACGCGTGCGGGCGCGCTCGATCATGCCGGTGAACGTGTCGGCGTCCGGTCCCATCGATTCGAGCAACAGGCGGCTGAGCACGGCGATCGCTTCCTTCCTCGTCTCGGGCAGCGGCGCCGACGTCCCGGGCGCCTGAGGCTCGGGTGCCTGGACTGCTGCCGGTTGCGCTGCCGGAGGGGGCGCTGCGACAGTGCCCCCGCGCGCCTCCAGGAATCCTTGGTCGAGCAGCATCTGCAGGGAACCCTCGATATCGGGAATTGCAGCGAAACGCACAGCGTAGTCGGCGACGGTCGAATTGCCGTCGACCATGATCAGGACACTGCGGAGCCGCGCCGCAAGCCCGTGCGTGCGCGACTTGACCTCCTCGGTTCCCTTGACCGTCTTCACGAGGACGGCATTTCTATCCATTCGCCTCGGCACCCCACTCTGGTTTGTTCTAGTTGTTATGCGGGGAATAATGCCACGGCTGCCCGGATGCTGCAGCCGGGCGCGGTGCCCGGGCAGTCTGTCAAAGGTGGCGCGAAGCCGGGACGCAGCGGATCTGTGGGGCGGGAAATTCAGTCGAGCCGATAGAACCGCGCGGCGTTGTCGTGAAAGAGCCGACGGCGTTCTGAAACAGCGAAGGTGACGGTCATGCGCTTGAAGTCCTCGAACATCTTCCCGAAGCCGATCCGCAATCCGTCCACCGGGTAGTTCGAAGCGAACATGCAGCGATCGATCCCGAAGAGGTCGACGGTCTCGAGGACGATGGCGCGGTTGCTCTCGTAGTTCCATGGACCGTCCCGCAGGCAGAGGCACGAAAGCTTGCACCAGCAGTTCGGGCACGCTGCCAGCGCGCGCATGCCGCGCCGCCACATCTCGAGTCCCGCCGGGCTGCGGTCCCACGGGAAGCCGGTGTGATTCAGCACCACCGGAATGTCCGGATGCGCCCGCACCACCTCGGCCGCTTCCTCGAGATGCCAGGTCGGGACACGCAGGTCCCACGCGAGCCCGAACTTGCGGAGCAACTTGAGTCCGGCGAGCCACTTCGGGTCTTGCATGCCCCCGGGCGCGCCGCGCTGCATGCTCTCCGGGGTCGATGCGGTCACCGGCTTGGAACGGATGCCTCGCACGAGCGGGCGTGCCGCCTGCCGCGCGAGAACTTCCTCGGCGTTCGGCGCGTGGAACCAGGCATGCGCGACGATCGCGCTCGGCAGCCCGGTTCGCGCGTGGAGATCGGTGAGCCAATCCGTTTCTTCGACCTGCTGATCGCGCGAGCACTCGGCCTCGACGTGCACGGTCTTCACCACGTTGTGTCCGGCCGCGTCGCGCCGGTAGTCCTCCGGAAGATAGTCGCGCTTGAGGTGCGCGTATTCGCCGAGAAAGAAATCATGCGGCCCGGCGTCCTGCAGCCATGGGTAGTACAGCAGGCCACCGGAAAGCCGCCAGAAATGATGGTGGGCGTCGACGATTGGAAGGTCGTCCACGCTCAGTTCCGGCGCGGCGTCGAATCGCCGAAAAAGACTCGGTCCTGCTCGGCCCGCAGCCGCCAGAGCGCCGAGTCGGCGGGAGGTTCGAGATCATCCACTGCCAGAATCGCGCCGGCCGCGACGGCGCGCTTGAGCGTGCGCCCGCCCGCCATGTAGTAGGGAACTGCCGCGCTGCCGAGAGCCGGCGCGGCATCCGCGAGCAGCGGGGCGAGACCCGCGATTTCGTGGCGCTCGCGCATCGCGAGCAGCGTGCCCGCCGGGAGATCGGCGGCGGCCCGCGCCACAAGGTCGCACACCGGGCGTTCGTGGGTGGACGCATGGCCGAGGAACGCTGCGCCGAAGAGGGTGTAGGGCGCTTCGACGCCGAGCAGGTGGACCGGATTGTGCATTAGCGCGTATCGACCGTCGACGCTGACCGGGATCCCCTTGCCCGCGATCACTTTCCATGTCGCGGCGTCGTCGCACGCCACCACGACGAACACGCCGCCCGCGAAGGAGAGCTCGTCGGGACGGCGATAGCAATTGAACATGTCGACCACGCCCTTGCGCGCCAGCAGGCCGCCATCGGGTCGCAGCAACTCAACGAGTTCC
>JAABRB010000308.1 GCA_011391185.1 Betaproteobacteria bacterium | reverse complement strand
GCCGAGTCTATAGGAGAGCGCCTCGACTCCGAACAGCGACGCGAGCGGCAACGCGATACCGCCCAACTTATAGATCGCCAGATGCGCGATTGCGGTCTCCGTGGTCTGCGGCAGGATGATCGCGACCCGGTCGCCACGCGCGATCCCGAGCGCGCGCAGCGCGTTGGCGAGCCGGTTCGACTGCTCGCGCAGGCGGCCATAGGTGACGGTTTCGAAGCCGTCCTGCGGCCGCCGCACGAGGAGCGCGGTCCTGTCCGGCTCGCGCGCCGCCCACTTGTTGCAAGCATCGACGCCGATGTTGTAGCGGGCCGGGATCTGCCAGCGGAACGCGGCGCGCAGACGCTCGTAATCACGGATTTCAGGAAGCATCGACGCCTCGTGCGGAGCGAAACGCTAGCGCGGCCGGTCCGGCTCCGCCAGTATCAGCGCCCAGAACACCTTGTATTTGGAATTGGGCGCATAGGCGGTAGCGATGCCGAAGCGCGTGGCGCCGGGCAGCAGCATGTTCTTGTCGTGCGAGGGCGAGTCGCGCCAGCCGGAGAAGGCTTCGGCGAGCGTATGGTAGCCGGCGCCGATGTTCTCTGCGGCGCGCACGGCGTCGTAATTCGAGGCCTTGAGCCGCTGCACGAAGCCGCGTTCGCCCGGGTCGTGCGTGAGCTTGTCGATCGCGGCCATGCGCCGCGCTTGTTCGGCCGCGAGCGCAATGAGCCTGTCGTCGGGCGCGAGCGCCGGCAGGCCCTTGGCGCGGCGGTAATCGGAGAACATGGAGGCTGCAGCCGCCACGTTCACCTGCGTGCCCGGCCGGGCGAGGTTGTCGTAGAACGGCGGGGATTTTTCGACCTCGAATGCCGTGCCGCACGCGGCGAGTGAAATCGCCGCAAGCAGGCCGAAAACCGGCATGGGGGGAAGCCGCATGGGCCGCCTAGCTAGCAGGATTGGGCAGTGGGCGCGAGTAGAACCAACCGCAACCCACGCTGCCAATTCTTTTCTCCGCGCCGTTCTGCTATCGCATCCTTGTCAACATTGTGAGTAGCCAATGACCGAGCCGAACGGACCACGCGCCACCTCCGGGCATCTCGAAGATCGCCTGCGCGCGGGCGGCTTCGTCGTCACCGCCGAGATCACGCCGCCGGTGTCGGCGAGCCGCGATGATCTGATCGCCAAGGCCTTGCCGCTCAAGGGCCTCGCCGACGCCGTGAACGTCACCGACGCTGCCGGCGCGCGCGCCCATATGAGCTCGCTCGCGGCGGCTTCCATCCTGATCGAGAACGGGATCGAGCCGATCGTGCAGTTCACCTGCCGCGACCGCAACCGGATCGCGCTGCAGGGCGATCTGCTCGGCGCCGCGGCGCTTGGCGTGCGCAACATGCTGGTTCTGCGCGGCGACGATCCCAAGGCCGGCGATCAGCCCGACGCCAAACCGGTGTTCGATCTCGAATCGCGCCAGCTGATGGAGACCGCTGTCGGCATTCGTGATCGCAACGAACTGCCGTCCGGCCGCAAGGTCTCCGGCAAGGCGCGGTTCTTTATCGGCGCCGCCGACGCGCCGCTCGATCCCAAGCCTGACTGGAAGCCGACCTCGCTCAAGCAGAAAGTCGCATCCGGCGCGCAGTTCGCGCAGACCCAGTTCTGCATGGACCCGGCGGTCGTGCGCCGCTACATGCGCCGCCTGGAAGAGGAGGGGCTCGGCGGCAAGCTCTATTTCCTGATCGGGATTGCGCCGCTGCGCACGGCGAAATCCGCGAGCTGGATGCGTGAGCATCTGTTCGGCACCATCATCTCGGACGAGATCGTAAAGCGCATGGAAGGTGCGGCCGATCCCGAATCCGAAGGCCGCAAGATCGCGGTCGAACTGATCGCGCAACTGGCGGCGATTCCCGGCATATCCGGTGCCCACGTGATGGCGCCCAATAATGAAAAGGCGCTGCCGGAAGTACTGGAGCAAGCCTCCAGGCTCGCGCGACGCCCGGTGATGAAGCCAAGCGCCACCGGCATGAGCGCGGATTTCGCGGGCGTCTGACCGGTAGGAACGGAAACGATGGCGCATCGCGAAAGCTTCGAAACCTTCGGCGACTGCAAGATCCGCATGATGCGCGGCGGCAAGGGCTCACCGCTCCTGTATCTGCACGGCGCGCGCGGCTTGAGCGTATGGGCACCGTTCATGGAGAAGCTTTCGCAGAGCTTCGACGTGATCGTGCCGGAGCATCCCGGCTTCGGCGCTTCGGACACGCCCGAATGGCTCGATAATATGGGCGACCTTGCATATTTCTACATGGACGTGATCGAGGCGCTGAAGTTGGAGCACATCGTGCTGGTCGGGTCGTCGCTCGGCGGCTGGCTCGCCGCTGAGATCGCGGTCCGCTCGACAGAGAAGCTCCAATCGCTTGTGCTTTCGGCTGCTGCCGGCATCCACGTAAAGGGGCTCAGCAAGGGCGACTTCTTCCTGTGGTCGCGCGAGGAAAGCGCGCGCAATCTTTTTCACGACCAGGAGTTCGCCGATCAGATTTTGGCGCAACCGGTCACGGATGAAATACAGATGACCGAGGCCAAGAACCGGCTGATCTCGGCCAAACTCGGTTGGCAGCCGCGGCTCTATAATCCGCACCTCTATAAGTGGCTGCACCGCATCGACGTGCCGACGCTCTTGCTCTGGGGCGACGATGACAAGGTGATCCCGCCCGGCTATGGCCCGGCCTACCAGAAGCTGATCCCGGGCTCGAAGCTCGAGATCATCAAGAACTGCGGACACGTGCCGCAGGTCGAGCGCATGGACGACTGGGTCGGCAAGATCGTCGCGTTCGCCAAGGAGGCTGGCAAATGAAATTCTTCGCCTTCCATCTGATGCCCTATGCGGCGCTCGATCCCGATTACGACAAGAAGCACAATTCCGCCTGGGTGACGCTACCCAACACCTATTACGATCCGAAGATCGGCCACCAGCTCTACAACCGCTATCTCGACGAACTCGAGTTCGCCGACGTCATGGGTTTCGACGGCGTGTGCGTCAACGAGCATCATCAGAACGCCTATGGTCTGATGCCGATTCCGGGCGTCATGGCTGGTGCACTCTCGCGCCGCACTACGAGCGGCAAGATCGCCGTGCTCGGCCGCGCGCTGCCGTTGCTCAATAATCCGCTCGTCGTAGCGGAAGAGTTCGCCATGCTCGACAACATCACCGCCGGACGCTTCATCGCTGGCTTCGTGCGCGGCATCGGCGCCGAGTATTATTCATCGGGCGTGAACCCGGCGGAATCCCACGAGCGCTTCCAGGAAGCGCACGACCTCATCATCCAAGCCTGGACCCGGCCCGGCCCCTTCGCCTTCGAGGGCAAATATTATCACTTCGAATATGTGAACTGCTGGCCGCGGCCCTATCAGCAGCCGCACCCGCCGGTCTGGATTCCCTCCCAAGGCAGCCGCGAGACCATCGAATGGGCCGCGCACCCGGACCGCAAGTACACGTATCTTCAGACTTTCAGCCCGGTTACTGCACTCGCGCGTTACATGCAGATGTATCGCGATACGGCGGCGAAATACGGCTACCAAGCCACCGCCGAGCAGGTCGGCTGGTCGCTGCCGGCCTACGCGGCCGAGACCGACGAGATCGCGCGCCGCGAGGCCAAGCCGCATGTCGAGTTTTTCCTCAACAAGCTGCTGCGCATGCCGCCCGAGATGCTGTTGCCGCCCGGCTATGTGTCGCTGCAGTCGCTCAAGGGCATCCTGGGCGCCAAGCGCGGCCTGAGCGGGGCCAAGCACACCATCGACAGCCTAATCGAGCAGGGCATGTTCCTGTGCGGAAGTGCCGCGACGCTGCGCGAGCAGATCGAGCGCTACCAGAAGGAAATCGGCTTCGGCTATCTCCTGCCGCAAGTGCATTTCGGCACGCTGCCGCATGAATTGACCAAGAAGAACATCGAAATCTTCGCGAAAGAAGTGATCCCATATTTCCGCCGCGACATCACAAGTCCCGCGCGCGCGGTTGCGGGTCGGGTCTGAAGCGGCGAGGATCGGACGAAATTGAAGGCGGGGAGGGATATGGCGAAGAAATCCAAGAGCAGGAAGCCGCCGCGCGGCAAGCCGACGCGTTCACAAGCGGCCTCGAAGAACCAGAGCTTCGCGCGCGGCCTGCAGATTCGCCGCACCATGCTGGGCCCGCAATTCGCCGAGGCGGAGATCGATCCGTCAGGCGATTTCATGTGGGTGCTGCACGACTGGGTCACGCGCGCCTGCTTCGGCGACATGTGGGGCCGGCCCGGCCTCTCGCCCAAAATCCGCAGTGCCGTGACGCTCGCGATCATGGTCGCGCAGGGCCGCCCGCGCGAGACCAAGATGCACGTCAAGGCCGGGATCAAGAACGGTCTGACCAAAGAGGAAATCGCCGAGGTGTTGCTGCACTCCATGGTCTATTGCGGCGTGCCGCGCGGCTCCGAGGGTTTCCGCTCCGCCGACGAAATGCTGCGTGAGATGGGGCTGGTGAAAGGCTGAGCCATGAGTGAATTGAAGAACGTCGGCTTCGTCGGCATCGGCAACATGGGTTGGCCCATGGCCGTCAATCTCGTGCGCGGCGGCTATG
>JAABRB010000307.1 GCA_011391185.1 Betaproteobacteria bacterium | reverse complement strand
GGCGGCGAAACCCAGGGCGCTTGGAAGATGATCAGCGGCGACCTGCGGGCGACGGTATCGATCGACGCCTGGCGCTAAATGGCGGCCCAACGCCGCTCGGAAGCGCGGCGCCGCGCGATTTGCGCGGTGCCGTTGCGTCCCCCGACCCCATCCGCTAGCGAAGTCGTCCGAGGCTGGTGACGCTCCCGCCAAGTTACGGGTACGGGCGATGTCGAAGCTCCAAGCAAGCGATTTGCGCAGGCTGCCTGCGGTCGACGAGGTGCTGCGGACCGAGGCGGCGCGCCTCGGCATCGACCGCTTCGGCCGGCCTGCGGTCGTCGAATCAGTTCGCGCCGCGCTCGCCGAAGCGCGCGCCGGGCGTGAAGCCGGGATCGGCGCCGAGGATGCCGCGGCGCGAGCGATGGCGCGGCTCGAGGCTCTGAACGCACTGCGTCTGAAGCCGGTCTTCAACCTTACCGGTACGGTGCTGCACACGAATCTCGGGCGGGCGCTCGTCGCCGAATCCGCGATCGAAGCAGCGACCGCGGCCATGCGCAGCGCGGTCGCGCTCGAATTTGACCTCTCGAGCGGGCGCCGTGGCGAGCGCGACGACGTGTTGCGCGCGCTGCTTTGCGAATTGACCGGAGCGGAGGACGCCACGGTCGTCAATAACAATGCCGCCGCCGTTCTTCTTGTGCTCAACACCCTGGCGAAGGGGCGCGAGGCGGTCGTCTCGCGCGGGGAACTGATCGAGATCGGCGGCGCGTTCCGCCTGCCCGAGATCATGAGCCGCGCGGGCGCGAAGCTCGTCGAGGTCGGCACGACCAACCGCACGCACTTCAAGGACTACGCCGGCGCCATCGGCGCCAAGACCGGCCTCGTTCTCAAGGTCCACACGTCGAATTACCGGATCGAGGGCTTCCGCGCCGAGGTTCCCGCGCGCGAGCTTTCGCCGCTCGCGCGCGAGCACGGAGTGCCGCTGGTGAACGATCTCGGCTCGGGCATGCTCTTCGATCTTTCGCGCTTGGGCATTCCGCACGAGCCGACCGTCGCCGAGGCGGTGGCCGACGGGGTCGATCTGGTCACCTTCTCGGGCGATAAACTCTTGGGCGGCCCGCAGGCCGGCTTCATCGTCGGGCGCCGGGACTTGATCGCGAAGATCAACCGCAATCCGATGAAACGGGCTTTACGCGTCGACAAGATCCGTCTGGCGGCCCTGGAAGCGACGCTGAAGCTCTATCGCGACCCCGATCGGCTCCCCGAGCGGCTGCCTACCCTGCGGCTACTCTCGCGGCCGAAGGCGGAGATCGAGGCCTTGGCGCGCCGGCTGCTGCCGGCCGTTGCGGCGAGGCTGGGAGGCAAGTTCGAAATTGAGGTCGTTACCTGCGCGAGCCAGATCGGGTCGGGCGCGCTCCCGCTGGAAACCATCCCGAGCGCTGCGCTGGCGATCAAGCCTACGCCATCGCGTAGCGGCAGCGCGCTATCGTTGCTCGCGGCAGCGCTGCGCCGGCTTCCGATTCCGGTAATCGGCCGTATCGAGAATCAGGCGCTGGTGCTCGATCTTCGCTGCCTTGAGGACGAAGCAGGCTTCGCCGCCAATCTTACGACGCTCGACCTGAAACCGAAGCCATGATTATCGGCACTGCCGGCCACATCGATCACGGCAAGACCACGCTGGTGCGGGCGCTCACCGGCGTCGATACCGACCGGCTGAAGGAAGAAAAAGCCCGCGGCATTTCCATCGATCTCGGTTTCGCCTATCTGCACGCGGCGGACGGGACAGAACTCGGGTTCGTGGACGTGCCGGGCCATGAGCGGTTCATCCGCAACATGCTGGCGGGCGCGACGGGGATCGATTTCGTGCTGCTTGTGGTCGCCGCCGATGACGGCGTCATGCCGCAGACCGTCGAGCATCTGGCGATCGTCGACCTCCTGGGCGTGCAGCAAGGCCTCGTTGCGCTGACCAAGACGGACTTGGTCCCGCAGGCACGCCGGGACGAGGCGGCGCGGGAAATCAAGGAAAAGCTCGTGGAAACACGGCTTGCGTCGGCGGAGATCCTTCCCGTCTCGGCGGTAACGGGCGAGGGGATTGATGATCTGCGCGACAAGCTGCTCGCGGCGGCACGACGCCTGGGCGAACGTGCGGCCAAGGGCCGCTTCCGGCTGGCGGTCGATCGCTGCTTCACGCTGCCGGGCGCGGGTACGGTCGTCACCGGCACGGTGAGCACGGGAGCCGTTGCAGTCGGCGATCGGGTGATGGTCAGTCCGTCGGGTCTTTCCGCGCGGGTTCGCTCCATCCATGCGCAGAATCGGCCGACCAAGCGCGGCCGCGCGGGGCAGCGCTGCGCGCTTAATCTTGTTGGCGATGACATCACAAGCAGCTCGATCGTGCGCGGCGATGTGGTGCTCGATCCGGCGCTGCATGCGCCGACTGACCGCATTGATGCGGTGCTGCAAGTGCTGGCGAGCGAACCGAAGGCGATCGAGCAATGGACGCCGGTGCGGCTCTATCATGCGGCTGCCGAGGTAGGGGCGCATGTCGTGCTCCTCGATGCGGCGCCCGAGCCGGGCGGCGGCAAGCGCTACGTGCAGCTCGTGCTCGATCGGCCGATTGCCGCGGCGGCGGGGGATCGCTTCATCCTGCGTGACAGCTCAGCGCAGCGCACCATCGGCGGTGGCCGCTTTCTCGACCTGCGCGCCCCCGGACGCAAGCGCCGCACGCCCGAGCGGTGCGCTCAGCTCGACGCATGCGCGATCTCCGAGCCGGAACACGCGTTGTTGGCGTTGCTCGAGCGTGCGCCGTTCTACGTGAATCTGAATGCTTTCGCACGTGACCGGGCGTTGGCCGCTTCCGAGTTTGACCAAGCGATCGAGCGCTCGGGCGCTGTTCGGGTTGCTGCGGAAGACGAGGTCTTCGTGCTGTCCCGAGCTACGAGGGAGCGGTTCGCAGGCAGCGTGCAGGCGGCGTTGGCAGCTTTTCACGCCGAGCAGCCGGGTCAGTTGGGCTTGGGGCTCGAGCCGCTGCGCCCGAAGGCGGAGCCGCGCCTGCCGAGCAAGGTGTTCTCCTCGGTGCTGCAAATGCTCGCACGTGAAGGTGAGGTAGTTCTCGAAGGCGCGCTGGCGCGCATGCCGAGCCACCAGGCCCGGCTTTCGCCCGCGGACGAGACGTTATGGGCCATGATTACGCCGCTGGTTTCCGGTGCAGCGCGGTTCCGGCCGCCGCGCGTCGGCGAAATCGCGACGCAAGTGGCCACACCGGGAAATGAGGTGCGGCGCTTGCTGAAGTCGCTGAGCCGGATGGGCCAGACCAACGAGGTGGCGACGGATCACTTCTTCCTACGCGATACCGTCGCAGAGATGGTCGAGATTGCTGCCGATATCGCGGCTCAGAACGCCAATGGCCAATTCGGCGCAGCGCAATTTCGTGACCGGCTCGACAACGGGCGTAAGGTCGCGATCCAGATTTTGGAATTCTTCGACCGCCACGGTGTCACGCAACGCCTCGGCGACTTGCGGCGGATGAACGCGGTCCGGCTCGGGCTGTTCCGCCGACCGGGCGCGGCGGAGCCGCGGACCAGCGCACTTTCAGGAAGAGAATCGTCCCCGGTGGGACGTCCGGACTTCAAATCCGGAAGGGGCCGTCAGACGGTCTTTGGTGGGTTCGACTCCCATTCTCTTCCGCCGCGCGCTCGCAAGGCCGATTAGCGAGATTGCGATTGTCCAGGTAGTTAGAAGCCGCAAGGCGCGGCCCGCGCCGCGTTCGAAAGCCTTGTGCTCGCGCACAACGAGAAGCTCATCGAAAAGCCATCACTCAAGGGCCGCATCGGTTGATCACATCAGAATGTGGATACCGGGCTTGCCAGCTTCGGCGCGGCCGATGATGCGGGCTGCGGGATGGCCGGCTGCGAGGATGCGGGCGAAGATTCGTTCCGCCGCTTCCGGCGCGCAGGAAATCAGCAGCCCGCCGGAGGTCTGGGGGTCCGTAAGCAGATCGCGTTGCCAATCCGCCAGCGCCGGCGGCAATGCGATCTCCGCGCTATAGCTTGACCAATTGCGTTTGGATGCTCCCGTGACATTGCCGCTCTCCGCGAGTTGTTTTGCTCTAGAGAGCAGCGGAATGTCGCTGAAGCGGATTGTGAGTATGAGGCCCGATCCGCGCGCCATCTCGAGCCCGTGACCGAGCAGCCCGAAGCCGGTCACGTCGGTAATCGCGTGCACCGCTGGATCATCCGCCAACTCCGCCCCGATCCTATTCAGGAGCGTGGTCGAGGCGAGCATTTCCGCGTAGCCGGCACCGTCGAGGACCCCCTTCTTGATTGCGGCCGAATAGATGCCGACGCCAAGCGCCTTCGTGAGGATGATCGCGTCGCCGGGCTTGGCGTCGGTATTGCGCCGCACCTGCTCCGGCCGGCAGACGCCGATCACGGCTAGGCCGTAGATCGGCTCCGGCGCGTCGATGGAATGACCGCCGGCGACCGGGATTCCCGCAGCGGCACAAATCGAAGCGCCGCCTTCGAGGATTTTCCGCACCACCTCGACTGACACCTTGTCGAGGGGCATGCCGAGAATGGCGAGCGCCATCACTGGCTTCGCACCCATGGCATAGA
>JAABRB010000032.1 GCA_011391185.1 Betaproteobacteria bacterium | reverse complement strand
ATAGGACTGCCGGGTCGGCACATCCATTTCCGTCAGCCCTTCTCGCAGGATGAAGAGAAACGCCGCCACCGCGAAACTTCCGGTGAGCGGGATGGTGAGCAGGAGCAGGCTGGACGGGATGTGCGTGAAGACCATCGTGTTCACGAGCCCGATCCGGCCCGCGAGCCACGCGGCGCCGAAGTGCGACAGCACCGTCATGAGTCTTCCCGCCAGGAACAGCGCGGCCAGCGCGCCCTCGGTTACGCCGAACTTCAGATAGAAAAAGTAGGCGATGAGCGCCGAGCCGATGAATCCGCCGCCGAAAGCGTCCAGCGCCGAGAGCGCGGCAAAGCGATGGATCGCCCGGCGCGTGTTCGGCGGCGGATTGCCCAGCGAATCCGCAGCGCGCGGTGCCCACCGCGGCGGCTCGGCTGCCGGCGACAGGCGCGAGTAGACGACTGCGGCGAGCACGAGCAGCGTGCCGTACAGCAGGATCGCCGCGGCATAGGCCCGCGGCTCGGCAACGCCGAATCCGTCGCGCAGCAGCTGGGGCGCGGCGGCAAGCGCCGCGCCCGCCGCGCCGCCGATGTCCTGCAGCGCGTTGTACCAGGCATACACGCGGGTGCGCTCGCGCGGCGTGCTTGTCGAGGGCAGGATCGCCACCTCGAGCGCCTGCGCGGCCCCGCGATCGGTGCCCTGCGTATTGAGCATGCCGAGGAATGCCGCCACCGTCACCGACCAGAGATCCGGCGACCATGCGAGCACGAAGCCGCCGGCTCCGGTGAGCATGGAAAGTCCCACCATGCTGCGACGCCGCCCGACGCGATCCGCGAGGAACGTTCCGTACGCGGTGCCGACCGCGACGCCCGCCATTCCGGCGGTGAGCACGATGCCGATCTCCGCTGCCGGGAACCCGCGCTTTGCCAGGTAGATGGCCGCGAGAACGCTGATGAGCCCGGCCGCGAGACCGCGGAGGCAACCGGCCGCGAAGACGAGATGGCGGTCGCGCATCGCGGTCCGCTGCAGTCGGCCGGGCAGGGCCCGCTACACGGTCGCGATCGGCGTCGCGGGCGAGCCGACTGCGCCGGACAGCCGGAGTGGCGGCGCGGTAAGGAGAAAGCGGCTGCGGCCGTTCGCGCGGAGCCACGCGGCGAGATCGCTCATCCACCAGAGCTCGCCGAGCGGCACGCCGAGCTTGAAGAGGCAGTGCTCGTGCAGCGGCAGCGCCGCGCGCGTGCCTTCCTTCGCCTTCGCGGGGAAAAGCTCGACCGCGTAGTTGTCGGCGCAGATCGCAGCGATGCCCGAGTCGGTGATCCAGGCGAGCAGCTTCTCGTCCCGGCCATCGAGGCACGCGCACGCGCGGTCGAGCACGCTCATGTCGGGATTGCGATCCATGCGCATGATGAGCGTGCTGAAACCGGTGTGCAGGCAAAGCAGGTCGCCGGGCTCGACCGTGACGCGGTCCGCCTCCAGCGCGCGCATCAGGTCGTCGTAGCCGACCGCGGCGCGCGCGTCGCCGAAGTGCGCGTGCAGGTCCACCATCACGCCGCGGCCCTGGATGCCCTTCACTGCATAGTTCTCGATGCCGAGCGCGCGTGCGCCGACGTGCTGGCCCATGGTCCGCACCGTTTCGCCGCTGTAGTCCACCGGCCCGACGACATGCTCGTCCGCGCGATACCCGTTGTAGTAGACGCGCTCGGTCACGCCGTCCGCGTCGGCATCGAACCACGACCCGACGTGCGCGAGCGAGTCCCACTGCGTGGAGTACTGCAGCCAGATCGTCGCCTGGTCGTCGCTGATCACGTCGCTCGCCTGCGGATCGACGTTCTTGAGCGGAAAGTTCAGGTAGGGAATGTCCTCGCGGTAGGTCGGTGCGAGGCGCGGCGCGTGACGGCGGGCATTCAGCTTGTTGCCGCCCGGATAATCGAGCGGCAGGGACAGGCAGAACACCAGGCCCTCGCGCACCTCCGCGACACCCTCCTTGACCTTTTCGGGCGTGAGCAGGTTGAGCCGGCCGATCTGGTCGTCGGGGCCGAAGTCGCCCCACGTCGAGCCGGGCGGCCGTTGCTTCCAGCGGGTCTGCATGATGGGTCTCCTTAAGGATTCGTCTAATTGCGCCGTGGCCCGCGCATCGGATCGGTCGGAGTGCGCTCGGCCAGGATGTCTTGCATGCGCCACTCGATCGCCGGCTTGATGCGCGGATGGGTGAGGACGTAGAAGCGCTCGTCGCGCACCGCTTCGACGACCGCCGCAGCGACGTCATCGGCGGAGAGCTTGCCGGCCATCACGGCCTTGCGCAGATTGTCCTCGAGCGCGCGCTGTGCGTCGGACTTCGTGCGGCCGGATTCCGCGAGCTCCGCGGGCCGCTTCTGCTCCGAATCGGCGATCCCCGACGGGAAGTAGGCTGGACAGACCACCGTGCACCGGACCTTCGCGCCGCGCGCGACGAGATCGTGATGCAGCGATTCGGTGAGCGCCACGACCGCGTGCTTGGAGACGTTGTAGGCTGCCATTCCCGGCGGTGAAATCAGCCCGGCCACCGACGCGGTGTTCACGATGTGCCCGTCGTCGCCCTGCTCGAGCATGATGGGCGCGAAGACGCGCACCCCGTGGATCACGCCCCACAGGTTGACACCGAGCACCCATTCCCAGTCGGCCGCGGTACTTTCCCATGCGGCACCGACGGGCGCGACCCCGGCATTGTTGCACAGCAGGTGCACGGCACCGTATTCCTCCAGCGTGCGCGCTGCCAGCGCTTCGACATCGGCCCCCTTCCGAACGTCGGTGCGCACGCCGATCGCGGCGATGCCGTTCCGCTCGAGCTCGGATACGGCGTGCGCGAGAGCGTCGACGTTCAGATCGGCGAGGACAAGCTTCATGCTCGCGCCCGCGAAGCGCTGGACGAGCGCCTTGCCGAGACCGCCGGTGGCACCGGTAATGACCGCTACCCGTCCCGCAAGATCGCGCATCCGCTGCGTTCCCCGCTCACTCTCTGAAGAATTGTTGCCACGCGGCGGCGGCTGCCGCTGCTCCTGCCGGCGTCGCGCGGTATCGCAGATCCGCGGACATCGATATGCCCCCGGTCTGCACCGCCATCCACTCCGTCGCTTCGAGCTGGAAGGCGGCGATCAGCCCGTCGCGCGCCATCCCGCGGATCGCCGCCTCGACCTCGTCGGTGTCGAGCGGCCGCGACAGCCAGTCCTCGGCGTGCGCATGCAGGGCGTGGAGCGGCTCGCGGGTGTCGCGGCAGACGCTGAGGAGCGCCATCTGCAGGGTATCGAGTTCGCGGGGCATGTTCGGGTGGCGGGATGACGCGGGCATGATACCCAGAAGACGAACGGACCGGACCCGGGCGGGGGGCTGGCCGGGAGCGCCGCGTGGCGACCGGGAATCCGTCCCGGTTTCGTCCCGGGACAGGCGGCCGGCTGTGACGGATTCCGTAGTGCTGCCCGGGCGGAGTGAAGCACAATGGCATATTGGGAGCGGCGCCGCGCCCGGACGCTCCGCGATGCCGGGGCCCGCAAGGGAGCACGTAGATGGCTGAAGTCCAGGGACACAGGGCATTCAATCCGGAGCTGATCGACAGCCTGGCGAGGATCATCCAGCCCTATGCAGGGGCGTACGCGCTCACGCTGGTGCGGCGGTCGGCCCGCGCCGCGCGCGACCCGCAGGGGCTCTGCCACGCGGTGGCCGCGCGGATCAATGACGACGAGAGCCGCCGTGACTTCCTGCGCCGCGCCTATGCAGCAGCCGGATTGCCCAAGGCGCCCTACGACCGCCGCGAGTCCCTGCGCCCCCGACCGGTCGATTCGGCGATCGAGCGGCGCGCGCGCGATGCGCTGCTCGAGGCGGTGGCCAGCTATGCCCGCGGTCTCGTCGTGCTCGAGACCGGCCGCGCGAAAAGCGCGCGGGAGTTCGTCCAGCGGCTGGCCGAGCACATTCCCAGCTCGGCGGCGCGCGAAATTTTCCTCGCGAAGTTCCGCGCCAGCGGCGGTCGCTGAGCCGTCTTTTCCTGATTTCGCGGCGCCGGCCTCAGCGGCCCGGGATCGGCTGACCGGCGCGGATCTGCGTGGAGAAATCGTCGGCGCCATCGGCAGCGTTGGCACGCGCGTTGACGTGCGAACGCTGCTTCAGCTCCCGGAAGAGCATGCTTTCGTCGAGATAGCCGAGCTCGTACATGTACTCGGGGAAAAGCCCGGACGCGAGGACCTTCCAGCTTCTCGGTATCGTATCGCGGATCGCGTCGACGTGCATCACGATCACCGTGGTGCAGTTCGTCGTGAGCGTGTTGTAGAACTCGGGGTTCTTCACCAGGTAGTTCATGATGCGGAGGTAGTCGGTGAACAGCAACCGGGTGCTCGTGGGCGTCGCGTCGGTGCGATAGACGTAGACGTTCTCGGGAGGTCGTCGGTGGTTCGTGCGCACGCCGATCAGGTCACGCTCGGTCGCCACGACGTAGACGATCTCGTACTGGCGGAAGAATCCTGCCAGCGTGGAATACTCCTCGCCCTTCTCCTTGCGCGTCTCGATCGAGACGGCGATTTGCTGGCCGTCGGCGAAGCCGAAGCTCAGGAACAGGTGCGCGATGAGCTCGCCTGACCAGTAGGAGCTGACGATGTCGATCGTCCGGATGTCGTTGAGGTCGAACGTCCGGTCGACGTAGCGCGGCGTGAAGTCGGTCTCCGTCCGGTATTCGAAATCGCGGAGGTTGCGGACGGTGACCTTGTCGCCGTCGAACGTTGCGTATGCCAGCTTCGCCACTTCGGGTTGCCAGTCCCGATCGTTCGATGGCGCGATCGAGAGCCACCAACCCAGGACGCCGGCGAACATCACGGCGACCACGACCAGCGTGGCAAGGCCGCGCAGCCGCCACGCGGCGATGAGCGCCGCGACGGGCGGGGCGAGTGCGAGCGCGAGCCGCGCCCACCCGGGGGTGAGGCCCGACGCGTAATACAGTGCAAGGGCCGCCCAGCCGATCGCGAGCGCCGCGATGATCCAAAGCAGCGACTTGAAGAGCTTTCCGATCATGGTTGACTCCGATCAGGCCGCATCGACATAGGCGTCGATCGGCGGGCAGGTGCAGACGAAGTGCCGGTCGCCGTACACCTGGTCGAGCCGCTTGACCGCGGGCCAGAACTTGGCGTCCCGCAGCGACGGCAGCGGGAAGGCGGCTTCCGCGCGCGTGTAGGCGTGCGGCCAGTCGCCGGCCAGCTCGGCGGCCGTGTGCGGCGCATTTCTGAGTGGGTTGTCCGTGCGATCCCACTCACCACGCCGGATCCGCTCCAGCTCGCCGTGGATCGCGATCATCGCATCGCAGAAGCGGTCGAGCTCCGCCAGGCTCTCGCTCTCGGTGGGCTCGACCATCAAAGTGTCCGGCACCGGGAAAGAGAGGGTCGGCGCGTGAAAGCCGTAGTCCATCAGCCGCTTCGCGATATCTTCGGCCGTTACGCCGTACGTGTCCTTGAACGATCGCGTGTCGAGAATGCACTCGTGCGCCACGTGGCCGCCGGCGCCCGTATAGAGGATCGGGAAGCGGGATTCGAGACGCCTGGCGACGTAGTTTGCGTTGAGGATCGCGATCTCGCTCGCCTTGCGGACGCCCTCGGCGCCCATCATGCGCAGGTACATCCATGAAATCGTCAGGATGAGGGCACTGCCGAAGGGCGCGGTGCCGACCGTTCCGTTGTCCGCGGCGAGCCCGGCTTCGGGAACGACCGGATGACACGGCAGGTGGGCGGCAAGATGCGCCGCCACGCCGATCGGCCCCATGCCCGGCCCGCCGCCGCCGTGCGGAATACAAAAGGTCTTGTGCAGGTTGATGTGGCACACGTCAGCGCCGAAATCCCCCGGGCGTGCCAGGCCCGCAAGTGCATTGAGGTTCGCGCCGTCCATGTAGACCTGCCCCCCGGCTTCGTGCACGAGCGCGCAGATGTTCCGCACTGCCTGCTCGAAGACGCCGTGCGTCGAAGGGTAGGTGATCATCATCGCGCCAAGCCGCTCACGATGCTGCGCCACCTTGTCTTTCAGATCGGCGGCGTCCACATTGCCGTGCGCATCGCAGGCGACAACCACGACCCGCATGCCGGCGAGGATCGCGGACGCGGGGTTGGTCCCGTGTGCGGATGACGGAATGAGGCAGACATCCCGCGCCGAATCGCCGCGCGATGCATGGTAGTTGCGGATCACAACGAGTCCGGTGTACTCGCCGTTCGCGCCCGAGTTCGGCTGGAAGGACATGCGCGCAAGCCCCGTGATCTCGGCGAGCGCCGCCGACATCTGCCTGAGCAGTTCGGTATAGCCGCGCGCCTGCTCGAGCGGCGCGAACGGGTGGATGGCCGCGAACTCCGGCCACGAGACGGGCGCCATCTCCGCGGCAGCGTTGAGCTTCATCGTGCACGAGCCGAGCGGGATCATCCCGTGGGTGAGCGAATAGTCGCGATTCTCGAGGCGCTTCAAGTAGCGCATCATCTCGGCCTCGCTCCGGTACCGGTTGAAGACCGGATGCGCGAGAATCGCGTCAGTGCGGCGCAAGTCCGCGGGAATCGCCACGGGCCCGGTTGCAAGCGCCTGCGCGCGCTCATGGACATTCGCGTGGTGTCCGGTCAGCACCCAGGCGACGTCCACGACGTCTTCAATGGTCGTGGTCTCGTCAAGCGTCACGCCGACCCGGTCGGCGCCGATCCAGCGCAGGTTGATGCGCTTCGTGGCGGCGAGCTTGCGGACGTTGGATTGCGTGGAGCCCACCTTGAACGTGACCGTGTCGAAGTAGGCCGCTGACTCCGGCTCGAGTGACATGTTCACGGACAGCGCCAGCAGCCGCGCCATGAAATGCGTGCGCAGGGCGATCCGTCGCAGCCCCTCGGGGCCGTGGTAGATCGCGTAGCAGGCGGCGATGTTGGCGAGGAGCACCTGCGAAGTGCAGATGTTGCTGGTCGCCTTCTCGCGCCGGATGTGCTGCTCGCGGGTCTGCAGCGCCATCCGATAGGCGATGCTTCCAGCGACGTCCTTCGCAACGCCGATGATCCGGCCCGGCATCTGGCGCAGGAACTCGGTCCGTGCCGCCATGAAGCCGGCATGCGGCCCGCCGTACCCGACCGGCACGCCGAAGCGCTGCGCCGAACCGATCGCCACGTCCGCGCCCAGCGCGCCCGGCGACCTGAGGAGCACCAGCGCGAGCGGATCGACGCCGAGCGAGACGAGCCCCTGCGCCGCGTGCACCCGCTCGATGTCGGCCGTAGGGTCGCGGATCACGCCGTACGTGTCGGGATACTGCAAATGCGCGCCAAACACCTGCGATGGGTCGAGATCCCGTGCGGGATCGCCCTCGATGATCGGAATGCCGAGCCACTTGGCGCGAGTGCGGATCACCGCGATCACCTGCGGGTGACAGGCCCTGTCGACAAAATACGCGGCGGCCTTGCTCTTCGCCGCGCGGCGGATCAGCGTCATCGCCTCGCCTGCCGCCGTCGCCTCGTCGAGGAGCGACGCATTTGCGACGGGCAGACCGGTGAGGTCGATCAGCATCTGCTGGAACGCAAGCAACGCCTCGAGCCGGCCTTGCGCGATTTCGGCCTGATAAGGCGTGTAGGCGGTATACCAGCCCGGGTTCTCGAACACGTTGCGCTGGATGACCGCCGGGAGCAGTGTGCCGGCGTAGCCCATGCCGATGTAGCTGCGCCACACCTGGTTCTGCCCCGCAATGCGCTTGAGCTCCGCGAGCGCGGCCGCTTCGCCGATCGGCCGGGGAAGGTCGAGCGCGCGCGAGCTGCGAATCGACGCGGGCACCACCGCGTCGATCAGATCGGCACGCGACCCGACCCCGAGCGTCTTGAGCATCGCGCGCTCGTCTGCGGTGCCCGGACCGAGATGGCGCGCGTGGAACTCGCTTCGGTTCAGCAGCTCGTCGAGAGATTGATCGGCCATGCTCAGCTCTCCCCGGCTGTCTCCACGCCTTTGCGGTAGGCGGTGGCGTCGAGAAGCTTGCCGAGATCGGCGGGGTTTGCCGGCTTGAGCTTGTAGAGCCAGGCGTCGTAGGGATCCTGGTTCACCCGCTCGGGTGCGTCGACCACGGCCTGGTTCCCGGCGATCACTTCGCCGGCGATCGGCGCATAGACGTCGGACGCCGCCTTCACCGACTCCACGACGCAGCACGCCTCGTTCTGCGCCACCTTGCGGCCCGCATCGGGAACTTCGACGAAAACGAGATCACCGAGCGCTGCCTGGGCATGGTCGGTAATGCCGATGGTCACGGTGCCGTCGGCCTCGGTGCGGATCCACTCGTGCTCCGCAGTGTACTTAAGGTTCTGGGGTAAATTCATTCATGGTCTCCGCGGTAGGGATTCAGAGGGTGATGGCGGGGTTTTTTCTCCTCCTCTCTGAGGCGGGGATGACTGAAGACTTTTCCCCTCCTCTTCGAGGAGGAGTGGACGCGTAGCGGACGGGGTGGTGAACGGCGTTGATCGAAGCCGCAACCACCCCCCGGCCTGCGGCCGGACCCCTCCTTGAAAAGGAGGGGATGACTGAATCCACTCCTCCTCTCCGAGGAGGGGTGGCCGCGCAGCGGCCGGGGTGGTGTTCCAGAGCGCATCCAGCCGGGAGGGTGTTCGGCATGACCAGAACCACCCCGCCCGCTTCGCGGGCACCCCTCCTTGAAAAGGAGGGGAGAATTTTGGCATGGTCGGCTCTTAGCCATTGGCGGCGGCCAATACCTTACCGTGGCGGACGAAAGGTGGTTTCACCACACGTGCACGCAAATGCTTTTCGCGGACGGCAACCTCGACCATGTCGTCCGGCGCGACGCCGGCCGGCACACGCGCCAGCGCGATCGACTGCTGCATGGTCGGCGAAAACGTGCCGCTCGTGATCTCCCCGTTACCCTGCGACGTGCGCACTGCCTGATGCGCGCGCAAAACGCCGCCGCGATCGACGAGCACGAGGCCGACGAGCTGGCGCTGTGGCGCGCGACCCGCGAGCGCCGACTTGCCTACGAAGTCGTGTGCGTCCTTCAGGTCCACCGTCCAGGCCAGTGCGGATTCGAACGGCGTTACCGTTTCGTCCATGTCCTGCCCGTAGAGATTCATCCCCGCTTCGAGCCGTAGCGTATCGCGTGCGGCGAGGCCGCAGGACCGAACGTTCTGCGCGGCAAGCGCGTTCCACGCTTCCGCGGCACGCGCGCCCGGCACGAGCAGCTCGAAGCCGTCCTCGCCGGTGTAGCCGGTGCGGGCGACGAAAACGTCTCCGGCGGTCGCCGCGGAGAACGGCTCCAGGGATTCGCTTGCCGCGCGCGTGCCGGGCAAGGCGGCCCAGACCTTTGCGCGCGCGTTCGGACCCTGCACCGCGATCATGGCCAGGTCACGCCGGGGTTGCAATGTGACGTCCGGTGCGCGTTGCGCGCGCAGGGTCTCCAGCCACGCACAGTCCTTGTCGGCAGTTCCGGCGTTCACCACGACGCGGAAACGTTTCGCGTCCAGGAGATAGACGATCAGGTCGTCGAGGATCCCGCCGTCGTCGCGCAGCAGGCAGGAATAGAGTGCCTTGCCTGGCGCACGCAGCTTGTCCACATTATTCGAGAGCGCGCACCGGAGCAGGCTGTCCGCCTTGCTGCCCGTCACATCAATCGCAAGCATGTGGGAGGTGTCGAACATGCCCGCGTCGCGGCGCACCGCGTGGTGCTCCTCGATCTGCGAGCCGTAGTGCAGCGGCATCTCCCAGCCGGCGAAGTCCACCAGCTTGGCGCCCGAATCGCGGTGGATGGCGTTGAGCGGCGTGATCTGCAATCGACGGCTCCCGAAAGCTCCGACGCAATAAGCAAAAAGGGGCGGCGCCGGTTCGTGCCGGCGCCGCCCCTCTGTCCTTTGACCTGAGAGTTTACGGCGACGTGGTCATATTCATGTGCCACGCGCCGCGTGCCCCTTCGGTGGGCGAGCCCCGCTCGCCACTCTCCAGAGTTTCGGAGCGAAACTTCGGCTCCGGCCACAGAGTTCTTTTGCCTGAGCGATTGCGGGCGCTTGCGCCTTCGGCGGCGGCCGATGCCGCGCTCTTCCCCGTGGCGCGAACGAGTCTAGCACCATCCGCGCCGAGGCTGTCACGGCCGGCCCCGTCGTCCAGCGGATGCCTTGCGGGGCAGACGAACGTTGCGCGTTGGGGTGCTCGTAGGCAGAATGGAGGTCACCACGATGACTGTCGAACGGGAGACATCATGTTGAGAATTGCTGCGATACTCGTTGCCGTCGCGTTCGCCACCGGCTGTCAGACGGCGCCCACGGAGGCGCCTCGCGCGACTGCAGGCCTGCAGCCCACCAAGGGTAACAAGACCATCGGCGAGGTGTCTTTCGAGCAGATCGGTGGCGGCAAGGTTCGCGTCGTCGCCAACGTTGCACGCCTCGCTCCGAACGCCGAGTTCGGCTTTCATATCCACGCGGTCGGCGACTGCAGCTCGGGCGACGGAATGAGCGCCAAGGACCACTTCAACCCGCATGGCAAGCCGCATGGGGCGTCGCCGGGCATGGAGCGCCACGCGGGCGATCTGCCGAACCTGAAGTCGGACAAGTCCGGCCGTGCGATGCTGCAGGTCGAAGTGGACATCATCACGGTCACCCCGGGCCCCGCAAGCATCATCGGCCGCGGCCTGGTCGTGCATGCCAAGCCGGACGACTACCGAACCCAACCGACGGGCAATTCCGGCGACCGCATCGCGTGCGGCGTGATCAAGGCCGGCTGACGGACTGACCTTTTCCCAACCACCCCGTCGGGCGGCTGCCCGACACCCCGCCCGGCCCGAAGCGCGGATGCTTCAGGCGCTCGCCGGCTCGAACGTGCGCAGGCACGTTCTTCGAAACCCCGGCTCGCCCTTGGAAAAGGAGGGGAAAAACATTGTCTAGCCGAAGGCCGACTTCACCAGGAGATCCGGCAGCCAGGTCGCCAGCGCCGGAAAGAAGATCACCAGTAGCAGTACGGTGAGGTCGCCGATAAAGAAGGGCACCGAGCCCTTCACCACCTCGGTGACGGGTATCTTCGCGGTGCCGCTCACCGCGAACAGGTTCAGCCCGACGGGCGGAGTCACCACGCTCATCTCGACCGCGAGCGCGAGCATGATGCCGAGGTGGATGGGGTCGATCTTGAGCGCGTACGCCACCGGAAAGACCACGGGGACGGTGAGCAGCACCATCGCGACGCCGTCGACGAACATGCCGAGCAGGAGCAGCACGCCCATGAAGGCGAAAATGAAACCGATCGGCGCCAGCCCCCATCCGGTGACGACCTCGGTGATCTTCTGCGGCCAGTAGAGGTTCGCCGCGAGGAACTGGAACACGCCGACGCTGCCGACCAGGAACATCACCACCGCGGTGAGATTGAGCGAGCGGCGGGCGGTGGGCACCAGGTGCTTGATAAATTCCGCCCGCCCGGTGACGACTCCGTAGACGAGCGCGTATCCGCACGCGGCAGCCGCGGCTTCGGTCGGGGTGAACAGCCCGCCGTACAGGCCGCCGAGGATGACCACCGGCATGCCGAGCGCGGGCGCCGAGCGCCGGAACTCGATCCACAGCCGGCGGGCATTGAAGTCCCCGCGCGGCAGCTTCAGGTACACCGCAAGGACCATGACCGAGATGATGTTGCCGAGCGCAAGCAGCAGCCCGGGAATCACGCCCGCAAAGAAGAGCTTGACGACCGAGGTCTCGGTGACGATGCCGTAGAGGATCAGGATGATGCTCGGCGGTATCAGCATCGCGATGCCGCCCGCGGTCGCAACCAGCCCCCCCGCGAACCATGCCGGATAACCGCGTTTGCGCATCTCGGGAATGGCGATCACGCTCATCGCCGCCGCCATCGCGACGCTCGATCCGGAGATTGCGCCGAAGAGCACGCATGCGAGCACGGTGGCGACACCGAATCCGCCCGGCAGCCAGCCGACCAGCGCGTCGGAGAAGCGGAACAGCTGCGCGACCAGCCCGGTGCGCTCCATGAGGAACCCCGCGAAGATGAAGAGCGGGATCGCCATCAGCGAGTAGCGCGAAATGAAGCTGAAGAACGCGCGAAAGATGACGTTGGGCTCGAGGAGCGGATCGATCAGGATGTAGGCGGCGCTTGCCGCGCTCAGCGAGATCCCGATCGGCACGCTGAGCACGAGCAGGACGAGGACGATGATGCCGGTGATGTACATGGCTTGCGCTGCGCGAAGTCCGGGGGCGGCGTGTCAGTCGCGCATCCGGTCGAGAAGCTTCTCTTCCTCGGGCACGGGTACGCCGCGCAGCCTGCGCACCTCGATCCATATCTGGAACACCATCGTCACGGCCATGAACGCGAAACCCACGAGCAGCGTGGCGAGGAACGGCCACAACGGGAGTGCGAGGCTCTCGGACCGCGTTTCGTAGTGGATGCTCTCGCGGACCTCGGGGAGGCCCCACCACACCCATGCGATCATGAAGGCGAGCGATATGGCCGCGGCGGTCAGTTTGATCACCTCGATCGCAACCCGCGCCCGCGCGCCGAATGCCTGCAGCGCCTCGAGCAGTATGGTCACATTGAGGTGTTCGTTGTGACGCTGCGAAACCGAGAAATAGAGATACGTCGCGCCGAGGATGAAGAAGGTGACCGCGTCCTGCTGCCATTCGAAAGAGGTGCCGAACACGTAGCGACGCGCGACCTCGATCAACGCGAGGATCGTGCTGGCGATGAGGACCAACGCGGCGACGGGCGCCAGGACCTTGTCCTGGAACGCGCGCCAGAACGCATACGCCCTTTCCACCGGTCGAACCCCGTGGCGGACCGGCTTACTTGATGACGATCTTCGTGGCGTGCTTGGAGCAGTCGATCTTCTCGATCCACGAGGTGCCGGCCTTGTGCTGCTTGGATAGCTCGCGTCCTTCCGTCACGAAAGCATCCACCCAGCGTCCCGCGGCCTGGGGAACCTTGCTCTTGACGTACTTGGTGGGGGCATCGCCGGCCACGCCTACCATCGACGACACCTCTTCCCCGCTCATCCAGTACACGCCCGGCTTCGACGGGTCCTTCGTGCCGTACTTGTCGTACGTCATCTTGTCGACGCACCAGTTGAGCTCCTTCTGGATCTGGAGCGTCTCGAGGACGAGCTTCTGCACGGCGTCCTGCGTCGCCGGGGTGAGCTTGTCCCACCAGCGCCGGCTCGCGCTCACGAAGTAGTAGTCGCCCACGAACGCGCCCGCGCCGCCGATCGAAAAGTAGGGCGCCTGCTCGCGCACGCTCAACCAGCCGCCGATGCTGGTCATGAGGCCGTCGATGACGCCGGACTCGAGCGCGCTCGGCACGTCGCCGAATCCCATGACGACCGGGTTCGCCTTCCACGCCGAGAGTGATGCGTTCTCGACCGGTCCCATGCTGCGGACCTTGCGTCCGTCGAAGTCGTTGGGACTCGCGTAGCGCTTCTTGCCGCCCACACCCATGCCAAAGCTCATGTGCCCCGTGCCGAAGACCCTGACGAGCTGCGTCTTTTCGAGCCGCTCGACCAGCATCTTGTAGGTCGAGGTCTGCTCGAGCGAGTCGACCGCGCCCACGGTCGTCAGGATGCCCGGCCCGACGACGGTCATCATCCAGGGATCCACCGGCGCCACCTTGCCGGCTTGCATCCATGCCATTTCGAGATTGCCCTGACGCATGGCCTCGAACGCGTCGGGCGCGTTGTACAGCGCACCGGCGTAGTAGAGGCGGGCTTCGCTGCCCGGGATCACCTGCGGCAGCCGTTCGGCGAAGTACTTCATCGCCAGACCCGCCGGATGGGGCGGCGGCGGGAAGTCTGACGCGAACCGCAGAACGACCTTTTTTGGCGCGTCCTGGGCGTGAACCGGGCCGATCGCCACCCACGATGCGGCCAGCAAAGGTGCGGCGAGTACCGCCGCGATCTTCAGATTGATGCGCGATTTCAGATGTTGTGCCATGAGATCCCCGCTTCCTCATCAGTTAGACGGGACGCGAGACGCCAGCGGACTGCGCGCACGTCAAGCGCTCGAAAAGCAGCCAAAGAATAGCGCATTACCTCCGCAAACGGGTGGCCGAGTACCGCGGGCTGCATTGCCCCGCCGGTCCCCGGTTCGAGCGGGCCGGCGCGGTGCGGGTCGACGGTTCGGGCGAACGCACCCGAGCCTCAGCCCTGGCGCACGCCCATGCGTCGTTCCTTCGCCCGGACCAGTGCGCTCACGACCTCGTTGTAGGGCGCGGCGAGCCCCGCGGCACGGGCTGCAGGCGGAATGGCGCCATTGATCGCGTCGATTTCCGACATCCTGCCCGCCATATGATCGAGCAGCATCGACGGCCGCGCATTCGGAATCTTCGTCCCGAACGCATGCGCGTACCGGACGGGGTCGTCGAAATCGAGCCGGATGCCGCGTGCCCGCGCGACCTGGTAGGCCTCCGTCGCGCAACCGCTCGCGCACTGCCAGGCGTCGGGGTCCTCCATCACCTCGCCGATCGTGCGCTCGGTCAGCGAACAGGTTCCGGAGAAGCATACGTTGCAGATCAGCTTTTCCCACACGAGCTGGTCGATGTCGTCGAAGCATTTCACCCGGAAACCTGCGGCGCGCCACACCTCCGCGATGCGCTCCAGCCGTGGCGTGACTGGCCCGGCGGACTCACCGAGCCGCACGAGCTCCCAGCCGTTGTGGTGCGCATGGCCGGGCGCCTTCATGGACGCGCCGAAGCCCCCGACCACGCCGACGACGACCCGCTCGCGGCCGAGCACCCGCGCCGCGGAATCGGGGCCTCCCAGACCGTTCTGGATGGAGATCACGACGGTCTCCGGTCCGAGCAGCGTGCGCGCCGCGCCGGCGGCCTCCCCGACCTGCATCGCCTTGGTGGCGATGATGACGAGATCGCACGGCCCTGCCTCGGCGGCCTCGGTCGTCGCATGCACGCGCACCGTGCGATCGCCCGAGGCCCCCTCCACGCGCAGGCCGCGCTCGCACATCGCCGCAACGTGCTCGCGCCAGGCGTCGATGGCCCACACCTCGTGGCCCGCATCCGCGAGCAGTCCCGCATACACGCTGCCCATCGCTCCGCAACCGACCACCGCTATCTTCACCGTGTTTCTCCTTGGACAAAGAACGAGAGGAGCGCCGCGCGAGTCTTCTCGGGCGCCTCCTCGGCAAGGTAGTGGCCGCAATCGAGCGCGTGGCCGGAGGCGTCTTCGGCCCAATCGCGCCAGATCGCGAGCACGTCGTACCACGCGCCGAGCTTGCCCCGGCCGCCCCAGAGCGCGAGCACCGGGCAGCGGATGCGCCGACCGGCGGCCCGATCCGCCTCGTCGTGCGCGCAACCCAGCGTCGCTGCCGCGCGATAGTCCTCGCAGATCGCGTGCCGCGTCGCGCTGGTCTGCGGGTTGCCGTGCAGGAGCAGGAGCGGCGGCGCGCTGCCGCCGTGGCGGACGCGTATCGTCGTCTCGCCGACGTCGATCGTGGATTGCCGGAAGCCCGCGAACATCGACCCAGTCTACGACGGCGCGCCGGACGCGTCGAGATCCTCCGGGCGTATTGCTGCGGAAGGCGAGCCCCTCTATCATGATCATCCACCCGCGCCCATCCAGGGAGAACGTCATGACCGCGATCACCCGCGAGCTCGCCGACTTCGTCGCCGGGATCTCCTACGACGCGCTGCCGGAAGCCGTGCGCGAGCGCGTGAAATTGCTCGTGACCGATATGGTCGGCATCGCGTTGCGCGCACGTTACGAGGCCGAGTCCACGCCGGCGCTGCTCGCCGCGGTGGAGCGCCTCGGGCTCGGACAGGGCGGCACGGACGTCATCGGGGACGATCGCGGCTACAGCGCGCCCGCGGCGGCACTCGTGAACGGTACGCTCGCCCACTCGCTCGACTTCGACGACACGCACGCGCGCGGATCGATCCATCCGAGCGCGCCGATCGTGCCCGCGGCGCTCGCTGCGGCCCAGATGGCCGGCGCGAGCGGGCGCGAGCTCATCGCCGGCATCGTCGCGGGCTACGAGGTCCAGATACGCCTCAGCCTCGCGCTCGTTCCCAGGGAGCACTACGACCGCGGTTTCCATCCGACCGCGACCTGCGGCGTGTTCGGCGCGGCGGCCGCGGCGGGACGTGTGTTCGGGCTTTCGGCCGACGCGGTCGCGAACGCCTTCGGCATTGCCTTGAGCCAGGCGGCCGGCTCCATGCAATTTCTCGTGGACGGCGCATGGACCAAGCGCATGCACGTCGGCCACGCAGCGATGAGCGGGCTCATCGCTGCGAGCCTCGCGCGGGAGGGCTTTCGAGGCGCTGTCGACGCGCTGGAGGGCAAAGCGGGCTTTCTGCGTTCCTATGCGCCGAGCCCCGTCTTCGCGAATGCGGTGGCCGATCTCGGCCGGGTGTACGAAACCATGGCGATCGCGGTCAAGCCGTACCCCGCGTGCCGCTACAGCCACGCGGCGCTGGACGCGTTGCTCGCGCTGCGCGCCGCGCACGGCCTCGAGGGGGAGGACGTGGAAGCGGTCGAAGTCGGCCTGCCGCGCACCGGCTGGAACATCATCGGCGACCCGGAGTCGGCCAAGCAGCAACCGCAGAACGTGGTGGACGGACAATTCTCGATGCCGTTCGTGGCGGCGGTCGCGCTGCGCGAAGGCGCGATGCAGTGGGATCACTACGCCCGCCACATCCGCGACCCGCGGACGCTCGCGCTCTGCAAGCGCGTTCGGACGGTCGTGGATCCGGCGGCCGAAGCCGAGTTCCCACGCTACCTGAGCGCGGTCGTGCGGTTGCGCGCGCGCGGCGCGACGCATGAAGCGTTCGTGCGGGTGGCGAAGGGCGAGCCGGAGAACTTCGTCACGGCCGGGGAGCTCGCCGCGAAGTTCGACGGCCTCGTCGCCCCGTACCTTTCCGAGCGCCGCTGCGCGGAGCTTTCGCGCGCGTTGCGGGCGCTCGACCACGCGCAAGACGTCGGCGCCGTCCTGCGCCTGACGCGCCCCGACCGGACCGAAGCGCGGCGTGTCGCCGCGGTCGGCCAGTAGCGCGCATCGATGGCTGTCGAGAGCAGGCGGATCGGGCCGAACCGCTACCGCGAGTCCTTCGGCCGTCACCTCGAGGACTTCCGAGTCGGCGATGTCTACGAGCACCGGCCCGGGCGGACGATCGGCGAGGCCGACAACACCTGGTTCACGCTGCTCACGATGAACACCCACCCGGTTCACTTCGACGCCGCCTACAGCGCGCAGACCGAGTTCGGCCGCCCGCTGGTGAACAGTTGTCTCACGCTCGCGATCGTCACCGGCATGAGCGTGAGCGATCTCAGCCAGAAGGCGATCGCGAATCTCGGCTGGGACAAGGTCCGGCTGGCCGCCCCGGTCTTCGTCGGCGATACGATCTATGCCGAGTCGGAGGTGCTGGACGTGCGCGAATCCAGATCGCGGGCCACGCAGGGGATCGTGACCGTGCGCACCACCGGCAAGAAGGCCGACGGCACCGTGTTCATGACCTTTGAGCGATCCATTCTCGTGCCCCGGCGCGGGCACGCGGTGGACGACATCGCGGATGACTGACGTGGCCGCGTATTCGCAAGACCGGTCTGACGACCCGGCGCAGCAGGAGACGCTGATTCTCGCGAGCGTCGATCGGCTGATCGAGCGCGAGGTCCGGCCGCACGCGCACGCGCTCGAGGCGGCCGATGCCTATCCGACCGAGATCGTGGCGAAGCTCAAGGCCTTCGGGCTCTTCGGCGCGGTGATCGCGCCCGAGTACGGGGGCTTGGGGCTCTCGGCCCTCACCTACGCGCGGATCGTGGAGC
>JAABRB010000003.1 GCA_011391185.1 Betaproteobacteria bacterium | reverse complement strand
GGCGAAAACCTCGTGCTGCAGAAACGGATGGTCCCCGGCGAGCGCGTTCCAGTGCGCGCTGGATATCTCCGCGAGGCTCTCCACCACGCGGAGCACGGGCTCGGTCTGTCGCCTCACGCCGGGTTGGAACCCTTCTCACTATCCCGCGCGGCCGAGACCGGAATGCTGAACGCCATGATCGCGCCATTATTGGGGAACCGGGCGACCGAGACAAGCTGCGGGAAACGCGAATCCGGGGCACCCTTTGCTATACTCGGTGCGCCAGAGTTTCCGGAGCGCCCGGCATGAAGAAAATCGAAGCGGTGATCAAGCCATTCAAGCTCGACGAGGTGCGCGAGGCGCTCGCCGAAGTGGGCGTGACCGGGTTGACCGTGACCGAGGTCAAGGGGTTCGGCCGGCAGAAGGGACACACCGAGCTCTATCGGGGTGCGGAATACGTCGTCGACTTCCTGCCCAAGGTGAAGATCGAGGTCGTCGTGACGGACAGCATGGTCGAACAGGCGATCGAAGCCATGATCAAGTCGGCGCGCACCGGAAAGATCGGCGACGGCAAGATCTTCGTGACCGGGGTCGATCAGGTCGTCCGAATCCGCACCGGCGAGACGAACGAAGCGGCGATCTGAAATGTGTTCTTCCCCTCCTCTCCGAGGGTGAGGAGGGATTTCGAAGCACGTGCTTTCGCACGTGCGAGGCTGCGAACGCCCGACGCGTCCCCGCTTCGGGCCGGGCGGGGTGCCGCCGAAGGCGGCCGGGTGATGTGTGGTAGTTTGATCGAAGCTGCAACCACCCCGCCTGCTTCGCAGGCACCCCTCCTTGAAAAGGAGGGGAAATCACAAACAACAAATCAGGCGCTACCCTCGCAGAAGCACGAGTAACGCGCCGCCGCCGCCCTGTGTCGCGGGCGCCTGGCAGAACGCCAGCACTTCCGAGCGGCGTGCCAGCCATCCGCGAACCCTGTTCTTGAGCACCGGCTCGCGATTCACCGAGCCGAGCCCCTTGCCGTGCACCACGCGCACGCAGCGCTGGCCGCGTCGCAGGCAGCCGCCCAGGAATTCGTTGAGTGCCAAGTGGGCCTCCGGTTGCCGCATGCCGTGCAGATCCAGCTCCGCCTGGACGACCCAGTGGCCACGGCGCATCTTGCGCAAAGCCTGGCGCGACACGCCGGCCTGAACGTAGCTCGCTTCGTCGCCCGTCTCGAGCGCGGCGTCCGGGTCGAGCGGGGCAGCGATGCTTTCGGTGAGCGCATTGTGCTCGTCCAGCAATGATTGCACGGCTACCGGTGGCATCGTCCGTCGGTCCGTGCGGGTCTGGTGATTGCTTGGACGCAGCGGCACGGCATCCCGGACCGCCGCGTGGAAAAGATTGCGGTCCTCTTCAGTGACGCGGGGTTCGCGCGGGCGTTTCATGCCTTCCTCGACGTGGGCCCGGTTCCCGGGAAGCGGGTCAGTGCTGGCTATCCAGATATTTCTCCGCGTCGAGCGCCGCCATGCATCCCGTGCCGGCGCTTGTCACCGCCTGCCGGTAGACGTGGTCCTGCACGTCGCCGGCGGCGAACACGCCCGGAATACTCGTGGCGGTCGCGTTCCCTTCCAGCCCGCCCGCGGTGATGATGTAGCCGTTCTTCATTTCGAGCTGGCCGGCAAAGATTCCGGTGTTCGGGGTGTGGCCGATTGCGATGAACACGCCCTGTGCCTCGATCGTCTCGTCGGGTCCCGGCTCGACGGGCTTGATGCGGATCGCGTTCACGCCCTTCGCGTCCCCCATGACTTCGTCGACCACGTGCTTCCAGCGGGTCTTGATGTTCGGCTTCTCGAACAGCTTCTTCTGCATGATCTTCTCGGCCCGCAGGGTGTCACGCCGGTGCACGAGCGTCACGTTGCGGGCGATATTCGAGAGATACAGCGCCTCCTCGACCGCGGTGTTGCCTCCGCCGATCACCACGACGTCCTGGCCGCGATAGAAGAAGCCGTCACAGGTCGCGCAGGCCGAGACGCCCTTGCCCATGTAGCGCTTCTCCGACTCGATGCCGAGATATTTCGCCGATGCACCGGTCGCGATGACCAGCGCATCGCAGGTGTACGTGCCGCTATCGCCTTCGAGGCGCAGCGGCGTCGCGCGCAAATGAGCGGTATGAATCTGGTCGAACACGATCTCGGTCGCGAAGCGTTTTGCGTGCTTCTCGAAGCGTTCCATCAGATCGGGACCCTGGACGCCTTCCCAGTCGGCGGGCCAGTTGTCGACGTCCGTCGTCGTGGTGAGCTGGCCGCCCGGCGCGATACCGGTGATGAGGACCGGGCGCAGGTTTGCGCGGGCCGCATAGACCGCTGCGGTGTACCCGGCAGGTCCGGAGCCGAGAATGAGGAGCTTGCAGTGCTTGATGGCGTTCTTTTCGGAATCGGCTGACATGGTTCGAAAGTTGCTGGATTAGGGAGGTCTTGAGCGTCGAGCGCCGATTATATCCCCGGCGCGCCGACGCCTCGGCTAGACGTTACGTGAGGAGATCTCTGTAACTGATTGTTTTATTGAAAATCCTGATCTATACTGCAGACTGGACGGGAATTGGGTCTTCGCGGCGGGGTGTCGAGATGCGGCCAGCGTGCCGGGCGCGGAGACTGTGGGCAGCACCGGATTGTCCGATGAAGCGAGGCGCATGCGCGCTGACGTGCTGAGTAATTGCAGCGGCGTGGCACGTGGAAGTCGCGCAAGCGCCATCGGGTGATCGCCGCAGTGCATGCGGCATCGATGCCGCCCACACGCGCGGTGCGCGCGAGATTGACCGTCGCTTGCGGAGTCAACGGCTCCGCAAGTGAGTGGCCGGGCTGTTCTGTTACCATTAGTCCATCGGGGACGATGGGCGCCGATAGGGGAGAGCGATATGGCGGGTCCTGCCAGTGTTTCAACTCTGTTGCTTCGCAACGTTCCGCTCTTCGCGGTGCTGCCGGAAGCCCAATTGACCCTGCTCACGCGGGTCGTCGGGCGCAAGTCCTACCCGCGCGGGTCGACGATCATCGCGGCCGGCGATGTCACCGATGCGCTCTATATCGTCATCTCGGGCCGGCTGAAGGTCATGATGAGCGACGACGAGGGCCGCGAGGTGATCCTGGCAATACTCGGCCAGGGCGAATTCTTCGGTGAAATGGGGCTGGTGGACGATGAGCCCCGCTCGGCGACCGTCATCGCGATCGAGCCTTGCGAGCTCCTGACCATCGCCCGGATCGACTTCAAGAAGTGCCTTGCCGAGAATTTCGACATCGCAATGGGGGTCATGCGCGGCCTGGTCAAGCGGCTGCGCGAGGCCGACCGGAAGATCGGCAGCCTGGCGCTGATGGATGTCTACGGCCGCGTCGCGCGATTGCTGATGGAGATGGCCGAGAATGTGGACGGCCAGATGGTCGTCACGAAGAAGCTGCCCAAGCAGGACATCGCGAAGATGATCGGCGCCTCCCGGGAGATGGTGAGCCGCGTGATGAAGGACCTGCAGACGAGCGGCTATATCGAGGTTCGCGCCGGGGCCATTTTCCTGCACGACAATCTTCTCGTGCAGGAGGCACGCGCCTGACGATGCGCCGCCGGCGCCAAGCTGCTTCTGGCTCCGGATCGCCGCGCCGAGTAGAATCCCTCCGTGGAAGTGCCTGTCGGAAGCGTTCCGGCAGGATTCCCGTCGTCTGAATTCGACGTGATTTCGACGTGAAAGCGAGCCAGGCTCCGCTGCCCGGAAAAGTCGCCGCGCTCCTGCGCGAATCCCGCTGGTTCGTGCTCATTGCCGCGGCGCTTTACCTTGCGCTGATTCTTGTCACCTTCAATCGCGGTGACCCCGGCTGGTCGCACAGCGTTGCCGCCGACCGCGTTCACAATGCCGGCGGCCGTCTTGGCGCCTGGATCGCGGACGTCATGCTGTATCTCTTCGGCGTCTCGGCGTTCTGGTGGGTGCTGCTCCTGGGGTATGCAGTGATCTGGGGCTACCGGCGGCTCGACGGAAGCTCGCTGAGCGATCGGCGGCCGTTTGTCGTCGCGCTCGGCGGCTTCATCGTGATGCTGATCGGCAGCGTGGGGATCGAGGCGCTGCGGTTCTGGTCGATGAAAGCGAGCTTGCCGCTTGCGCCGGGCGGGCTGTTCGGCACGGCCATCAGCGACGTCGCACAGGCGACATTCGGATTTACCGGGGCGACGCTCGTGCTGCTGACCTTCTTCGCGGTCGGGCTTTCGCTCTTTTCGGGGCTGTCCTGGTTCACGGTGATGGAACGCATCGGCGCGGGCATCGAGTGGGTCTATTCCCGGGCGGTCGAGCTTCGCGAGCGTCGCGCCGACGAGCGTCTGGGAGAAGTTGCCGCAGACGAGCGCGATGCAATCGTCGAAGCCGAGCGGCGCAAGGTCGACGATCATGAGCCGATCCGCATCGCGGCGCCGGTCTTGGAAATTCCGAAATCCGAGCGCGTGATCCGTGAGCGGCAGGCCCCGCTCTTCCAGGATCTGCCCGACACGCCGTTGCCGCCGCTCGCGCTGCTTGACGAGGTCGGCGAGGACCAGGAGGGGATGAGCGCCGAGACGCTCGAGTTCACTTCGCGCCTGATCGAGAAGAAGCTGAAGGACTTCGGCATCGAGGTGAAGGTGATTGCCGCCTACCCGGGTCCGGTCATCACCCGCTACGAGGTCGAGCCGGCGGTCGGCGTCAAGGGGAGCCAGATCGTCAATCTCGTGAGGGATCTCGCCCGCGCGCTTTCCGTGGTCGCGATCCGCGTGGTCGAGACCATCCCGGGCAAGTCGTGCATGGGGCTCGAGATTCCCAATCCGCGGCGCCAGGCGGTGCGGCTCACCGAGATTCTCGGCTCGCAGCCGTATCACGAGATGCATTCGCCGATCACGCTCGCGCTCGGCAAGGACATCGCCGGCAGTCCGGTCGTGGTCGATCTGGCGAAGATGCCGCACCTGCTGGTTGCCGGTACGACCGGCTCCGGAAAGTCCGTGGCGCTGAACGCGATGATCCTCTCGCTCCTCTACAAGAGCGAGCCGCGCGAAGTGCGGCTGATCCTGATCGACCCGAAGATGCTCGAGCTGTCGATCTACCAGGACATTCCGCATCTGCTGGCCCCGGTCGTCATCGACATGAAGCAGGCCGCCAACGCGCTGCACTGGTGCATCGGCGAGATGGAGCGCCGCTACAAGCTGATGTCCTGGCTCGGGGTGCGGAATCTCTCCGGCTACAACCACAAGATCGCCGACGCGGAGAAGCGTGGCGAGAAGATCGAGGACCCGGCGACGATCGAAACCGAGAACCCGGTGCCGCTCGAGAAGCTGCCCTTCGTGGTCGTGGTGATCGACGAGCTCGCCGATCTCATGATGGTCGCGGGCAAGAAGGTCGAGGAATTGATCGCCCGGCTCGCGCAGAAGGCGCGGGCATCGGGCATCCACCTGATCCTTGCCACCCAGCGCCCGTCGGTGGACGTGATCACCGGTCTGATCAAGGCGAACATCCCGACGCGCATCGCGTTCCAGGTCTCGTCGAAGGTCGATTCGCGCACGATTCTCGACCAGCACGGCGCCGAGGCGCTGCTCGGCCAGGGCGATATGCTTTATCTCCCGCCCGGCACCGGCCTGCCCGTGCGGGTGCATGGCGCCTTCGTGGCCGATCACGAGGTTCACGAGGTGGTCGACTACCTGAAGCAGCAGGGCAAGCCCGACTACCTGGAGGGCCTGCTCGAGAATCCCGAAGAGCTTGCCGCCCTAGGGGGAGCCGCGGGCGAGGGCGCCGAATCCGATCCGCTCTACGACCAGGCGGTCGAGATCGTCGTGCGCACACGCCGCCCGTCGATCTCGCTCGTCCAGCGGCATCTGCGCATCGGCTACAACCGCGCGGCACGGCTCATCGAGCAGATGGAGCAGGCCGGCCTCGTCTCCCCGATGCAGTCGAATGGCAACCGCGAAGTGATTGCGCCGAACCGGGCCGAGGCTTAGTAAAGCGCCAACGCAAAGGCGCACAGCATGGCGAAGAGACATGTGAGGCGTCTCTCGCGTATTCTCCAGAGCTCCGGCGGTTCACGGCGAGTCAACCAACACATGGTTTTGCGCTTTTCCTTTGCGATCCTTTGCGTCCTGTGCGCCTTTGCGTTGAACGTTGAAGCGGCGGCCATCGATCGCCTCGAGCAGTTCATGAGCCAGACGCAATCCGCGCGCGGCGGGTTCGAGCAGAAAATCTACGACCGGAACCGCCGGCTCATCCAGCAATCGAGCGGCACGCTCGCGTTTCAGCGCCCGGGCAAGTTCCGCTGGAGCTACGCGAAGCCCTATCCGCAGCTCATCGTCGGCGATGGCGAGCGCATCTGGATCTATGACGAGGATCTGAAGCAGGTCACCGTCCGCAAGCTGGACGCCGCGCTCGGGGCGACGCCCGCAGCGCTATTGGCCGGAAACAATGACGCCATGAAGGCGTTCGTCCTGCGCGAGGACGGTCGTGAGGGCGAACTCGAATGGTTGAGCGCCACGCCGCGCAACAAGGAAACGAACTTCGAGCGGATCCGCATGGGCTTCGGTACCGCGGGCCTGGAGCGTATGGAGCTCACCGACGCCTTCGGACAGACCACCGATCTGCGTTTCATTGCCCTGGACCGCACGCCCGGCATCGATCCGGGTGTGTTCCGCTTCGTCCCGCCCCCGGGCGCCGACGTCATCGGCGACCGGTAACCGGCTGGTGAAGAGTGCGGGCCGCGGCGACTTCGAGCGACGAATCCAGCGTGCAAGGCAAACCCCGGTCGTACGAACAAGGGGAGACGCCCCTTTCCCGGCCCGGCGCGTTGCATCGCGCTGGGCGTTCGCCGGCTCGGACGCGCGCAGGCGCGTCCTTCGAAACCCCGGCTCACCCCCCGGAACGAACAAGGGGCCAGGGAAGGGGTGGGACCCTTCCCTTCCCACCTGCCCTTGTAGATCCCCGCGCGCGCCGTGACTGATCTATTTGCAGACCAGCCGGACGGCGCCCCGCCAGAGGTCGCGCCACCCCACGTCCCGCTCGCCGAGGCGCTGCGCCCGAAAACGCTCGCGGAAGTGGTCGGTCAGCAGCATCTCCTCGGACCCGGAAAGCCGCTGCGCCTCGCGTTCGAGTCGGGCAAGGCGCACTCCATGATCCTCTGGGGACCGCCGGGAACCGGCAAGACCACGCTCGCGCGTTTGATGGCCGATGCGTTCGACGCCGAGTTCATCGCGATCTCGGCGGTGCTGGCGGGCGTCAAGGATATCCGCGCGGCGGTCGACCGCGCCCGCAGTGCCGCGGCGCGGGGGCGCGCGACGATCGTCTTCGTCGACGAGGTGCATCGCTTCAACAAGGCGCAGCAGGACGCGTTCCTGCCCTTCGTCGAGCAGGGGCTGTTCACGTTCGTCGGCGCCACGACCGAGAACCCGTCGTTCGAAGTGATCGGCGCGTTGCTCTCACGCGCCGCCGTGTACGTGCTGTCGAGCTTGTCCGCCGACGAGCTCGGCGCGCTCTTCGACCGGGCCGCGCAGCGCGCCGCCGCGGACCTCTCGTTCGACGCCCAGGCGCGCGAGCGCATCGTGGGGCTTGCCGACGGCGATGCGCGCCGGCTGCTGAACCTGCTCGAGATCCTGCAGACCGCCGCCGACCAGGAAGGCGCGCGTAGCGTCGACGGCGAGTTCGTGCAGAAGGCGCTCGCGCGGAATCTGCGCCGCTTCGACAAGGGTGGCGAGGCCTTCTACGATCAGGTCTCGGCCCTGCACAAGGCGGTGCGCGGCTCGAACCCCGACGCGGCGCTCTACTGGCTGGTGCGCATGCTGGACGGAGGCGCCGATCCGCTCTATCTTGGCCGTCGCATCGTGCGCATGGCGTCGGAGGACATCGGACTCGCCGATCCGCGCGCCCTCGATCAGGCGCTTGCCGCGAGCGTCACCTACGAGCGGCTCGGCGCGCCGGAGGGCGAGCTCGCGCTTGCGCAGGCGGTGATCTACATGGCCTGCGCCGCAAAGTCGAACGCCGTGTACGTCGCCTATAATGCGGCCCGTGCGTTCGTTGCCGAAGATGAATCGCGGCCGGTACCGGTGCATCTCCGGAACGCGCCGACGCGGCTCATGCAGGAGCTCGGCTACGGACGCGAGTACCGCTACGCTCATGACGAGCCCGAGGCCTATGCGGCCGGCGAGAGCTACCTCCCCGACGGGATGCCGAGGGTGAAGTGGTACAAGCCGACGGACCGGGGGCTCGAGGCGCGAATCGCCGAAAAGCTCGCCCATCTGCGCAGTCTGGATGCGCAGACGCGCAAGGCCAGGACGCAGGAGAATCCGGACCCGCCGGGAACAGAGAACGAATGAATCCGCCGCAATGCTAGACCTCCAGCTCCTCAGATCGAATATCGATGCGGTCGCGAAACGGCTCGCCGATCGGCCGTTCGCACTGCAAGTCGAAGCGTTCCAGGCGCTCGAGGAGGATCGCAGGGATCTGCAGACGCGCACGCAGGAGCTGCAGGCAAGGCGCAATGTGCTGGCCAAGGAGATCGGGCAGGCCAAAGCGAAAGGCGGCGAGCCGGCCGCGCTGATGGCCGAGTCCGCCGGGGTCAATGCCGAGCTCGGCACGCTCGAGAAGCGCGCCGGAGAGGCGCAGCAACGCCTGAAAGATTTCCTGGATGTTCTGCCGAATGTCCCGCACGAAAGCGTGCCCGTCGGCACGTCTGCAGACGACAACGCCGAGGTGCGCCGGATCGGCGAGCCGCGCAAGTTCGATTTCGCGCCGAAGGACCACGTCGACCTGGGGGCGCAGCTCGGGTTGCTCGATTTCGAGGCGGCCACGAAGATCGCCGGAACGCGCTTCGCGGTGATGACGGGCGCCATCGCAAGACTGCACCGAGCCATTGCACAGTTCATGCTCGATGTGCACACCGGCGAGCACGGGTACACCGAGGTCTATGTGCCGTATCTTGTCAATGCGGCGAGCCTCTACGGAACGGGCCAGCTGCCGAAGTTCAAGGAAGACCTTTTCGCGGTGCCGCGCGGCGCGGCGGGCGGCCACGGCGATGCGGGCGATGCGGGCGATGCCGGCGATTTCTACCTCATCCCGACCGCGGAAGTGCCGGTCACCAATCTGGTTCGCGACGCGATCATCGCCCTGGACAGGCTGCCGCTCAAGTTCGTGTGCCACTCGCCGTGCTTCCGGAGCGAAGCGGGGTCCTACGGCAAGGACACGCGCGGCATGATCCGCCAGCACCAGTTCGACAAGGTCGAGCTCGTGCAGATCGCGCACCCCGCGCACTCATACGACGCGCTCGAGGCGCTCACCGGGCACGCCGAATCGATCCTTCAGCGCCTGGAGCTGCCGTACCGCGTCGTGACGCTTTGCACGGGGGACATGGGGTTTTCGGCGGCCAAGACCTACGACATCGAAGTGTGGCTGCCGGGCCAGAGTGCCTATCGCGAGATCTCGTCGTGCTCGAATTTCGAGGCATTTCAGGCGCGTCGCATGCAAGCGCGGTTCCGCAACGAAAAAGGCAAGCCGGAGCCGGTCCACACGCTGAACGGGTCGGCGCTGGCGGTCGGCCGCACGCTGGTTGCGGTGCTGGAGAACGGCCAGCAGGCGGACGGCGGCGTTGCCGTGCCTGCGGCGCTCGCGCCCTACATGGGCGGACTGCAGACGATCAAGCCGGCCTGAGGCGCGGGAGGGCGCGCGATGGCGAAAGCCACCTGGCGGATCGCACCCCAGGGCGACTGTTGCCTGATGGTGGAGTTCGGGCAGAAGGTCGATCAGGAGACGAATCTTCGCGCCCGCGCGCTGGCGCAATACCTGATCGAGCATCCGCTCTCCGGCGTGCACGACGTCGTGCCCGCGCTGACCTCCGTCGCCATCCACTATCGGCCCGAGGCCTTTGCCGAACCCGCTTCGTCCGTGCTGCCATACGATCAGCTTGCCGTGCGCGTGGAGGAAGTTCTGCGGAAAGGAGTCGAGCGCAAGGCGCCGAAGCCGCGCCGCGTCGAGATACCGGTCTGCTATGGCGGCGAGTTCGGTCCGGATCTCGAGGAGATTGCGCGGACGCGCAAGCTGACGACGGATGAGGTGGTGGTGATCCACTCGCGGTCGCCGCACGTGGTGTACATGCTCGGCTTCGCGCCGGGATTCCCGTATATCGCGGGCCTCGACGAGCGGCTCGCCATGCCGCGGCGGGCCACGCCACGACTGAAAATTCCGCTCGGCACGATCGCGATCGCGGGTGGACAATCGGTGGTGTACACGCTCGAGACGCCCGGGGGCTGGAACCTGATCGGGCGCACGCCGCTGCGCGTCTTCACCCCGGAAACCGAGCCGCCCTGCCTGCTGCGGGCGGGCGATGCCGTGCATTTCGTTCCGATCACGCGCGCAGAGTACGAGGCGCAGCAGGGCGCGGCCGCGGTGCGCGCGTGAGCGTCGCGGTGATCCGGCCCGGGCTCCTGACAACCGTTCAGGATCTCGGCCGGCGCGGCTACCAGCGTTTCGGCGTCGTCGCAGGCGGCGTCATGGACGAATGGGCGCAACGGCTTGCCAATGCTGCCGTGGGAAACGACGCGCACGCGGCCGGGCTCGAGATCACGCTGCAGGGTCCCGTGCTCCGCTTCGATGAGTCCGCGCTCGTCGCGGTGTGCGGCGCGGATCTCGCGCCGCGCATCGCGAGCGAGCCGTTCCCGCAAGGACGGCCGGTACTCGTACGCGCGGGTGCGGTCCTCGAGTTTCACTCGGGCGAGCGGGGCTGCCGGGCGTACATGGCGGTGCGGGGCGGGTTTCAGGTGCCGGTGGTGATGGGCAGTCGCAGCACCTACATCCGCGCCGCACTCGGCGGTTTCGAGGGCCGGGCGCTCAGGAAGGGAGACGTGTTGACGGTTTGCGCGTACTCCCCGGGCTGGTATGCGGCGCTCGATCGCTTGCTCACGGAGCGGCAGCAGCCGTTCGCGGCACCGCGCTGGTCGGTGGGCTTCACTGCCGTGCCGGCGAGCGCGCGTCGCGTTCGCGTCATTGCGGGTCCGCAGTGGAATCTCTTCACGCAGGAGACGCGCGAGCTGTTCCTCGGCACGGAATTCGGCATTAGCGTCAACTCCGATCGGATGGGGTATCGACTGACCGGAGCGATGATCGGCTTGCGGCAACCGGCCGAGATGATCTCGGAGGCCGTGACGTTCGGGACGATCCAGGTGCCTCCGGACGGCAATCCGATTATCCTGATGGCGGATCGGCAGACGACCGGCGGCTACCCCAAGATCGCCCAGGTCACGACCGTCGATCTGCCGCGGCTCGCGCAGTCGCGCCCGCTCGAGCGCTTCGCCTTCGAGCTGGTGACACTCGCCGAGGCGCAGCAGGCGTACCTCGCGCGCGAGCGCGAGTTCGTGCGCATCCGCGAGTCGATCGATTTCCAGCGGAGACAGTGATGCACAGGATCGATTTGAACTGCGACATGGGGGAGGGATACGGCGCGTGGCGTATGGGCGACGACGTCGCCTTGCTGGATCACGTCACCTCGGCCAACGTCGCATGCGGATTCCACGCGGGCGATCCGGCCACCATTCGGCGCACGGTCAAGGCCGCGGTGGAGAAGGGCGTTGCAATCGGCGCGCATCCGTCGCTGCCCGATCTCCAGGGCTTCGGCCGGCGCGCGATGCACATCAGCCCGGAGGAGGTCTACGATATCACCGTGTACCAGGTCGGCGCGATCGACGCGTTCGCGCGCGCTTGTGGCGGGCGGCTGAGCCACGTCAAGGCGCATGGCGCGCTCTACAACATGGCGGCGACGGATCGCGCGCTGGCGGATGCCATCGCGCGGGCCGTGCGGGACGTCGACCGCTCGCTGGTGCTGTTCGGTCTCTCCGGAAGCGAGTGGATCGCCGCAGCGCAGGCTGCGGAGCTCACGGCCGCCGCCGAAGTCTTCGCCGACCGGTCCTACCAGGACGACGGCTCGCTGACCCCGCGTGGCCGCCCGGGCGCGATGATCGAGGACGTCGAGGTCTCGATCGCACAGGTCAAGCGGATGGTGCTCGATGGCATCGTGCGCGCGCAGAGCGGCACGGAGGTTCCGGTGCGTGCCGACACGCTCTGCATCCACGGCGACCAGCCGGGCGCGCTCGAGTTCGCGCGCCGAATCCGTGCGGCGCTCGCGCAGGCCGGAGTGGAGATCCGCGCGATCCGCGCGTGAGGCGACACTGACATGCCCGGAATGGCACCGGTGGAGCGATGGCGGACGAAGTGATCGTCGCGTCGCGGTTCCGGGGTCCGCCCGATTCGGGCAATGGCGGCTACGTGTGCGGCTGCCTGGCGCGGTACGTCGGAGAGCCGGCGCAAGTCACGCTCCGCAAGCCGCCGCCGATCGGGAGCGTTATGTCGGTTCGCGAAGGCACGCTCTTCGCGGGTGACACGGTGATCGCGGAAGCGAAACAGGCGGAACTTTCGTTGCAGGTGCCAGAACCGGTTTCGTTTGCCGAAGCGGAAAACTGTGCGCGCCAGTACATCGCCCGTGAAGGGCACCTCGTGCCGGGATGCTTCGTGTGCGGCACGGGTCGGACCCCCGGAGACGGGCTGCGAATTTTTCCGGGCCGGATGAACGCTGCGGAACCGGTGGCGGCACCCTGGATTCCGGACGCGTCGCTTTGCGACGCAGACGGCGAAGTGCTCCACGAGATTCTCTGGGCGAGCCTGGACTGCCCGGGCTACTTCGGCGCGATGCAGGAGATGAAGATGGCCGCCCTCGGGCGCATGACGGGCGCAGTCGAGCGGACGGTGCGCGCCGGCGAGCGCTGCGTGATCATGGGCTGGCCGCTCGGCCGCGAGGGTCGCAAGGTGCACGCGGGCTCTGCTCTGTGGAACGAAGCTGGCGAGCTCGTCGGACGCTCGCAGCAGACCTGGATTCTGCTCTGACGACGCGTGTCATCGCGGTCGGTCGCGCAAAAGACTGCGGACTGCGGGGAGGAGAGGGGGGCATCTGGTAGAATCGCGCCTCCCGGAGAGGTGGCAGAGTGGTCGAATGCGGCAGACTCGAAATCTGTTGTACGGTTTACCGTACCGTGGGTTCGAATCCCACCCTCTCCGCCACCAAAAGAGAAAAGCCCGCGCGAGCGGGCGTTTCGTTTTGAGTGGCGCAGAGGAGCGGGCAAACTGCTTTGCCCGCGTGTGGGATGGTGTCCGTCCCGCGTTGCATCCGCGGTCCGGCCATCCCTCGGCGCGACGTTAAGTCGCACCTCAGGACTGCCACTCGCCTTAGGGCGATTGGCATCCAACGGACAGCCCACTGGACTGTCCGTTGTCGAAAGGTTCGGCGAGCGACGCAATGCGGGTCAATCAAATGTCGGTGCGCAATGTGACAGCTCCTCGTAGCGCGCTGGATGCATCCGGAGCCGGTCTGGTTGCATGCCGGTGCGCGCCAGAATGCGCCGCTCGAGGTAGTCGCGCATCGCATCGAGGTCCGCGGGGGGCCGCGTATTCGCCACGGCCGGCGGCATGGGCGTTTTCGGTCGCGCATCCGGGGCAATGTCCCACATTGCGAGCCGGAACAGCATGCGCGCGGCGCAGCGGTCGATGTTTGCGGCGGAACGCGCGGCGCCGCCGTAGAGGAATCCTGGCGGAAAGTTCTCGCGCCCGGCGTGGCAGCTCCCGCAGGCCTGCATGAACGGCGCCAGCCCCGGCGTCGTGGCCATGCCGCGGGCGTCCTCGACCGCTGCAGGCGGCGGCATGCCGGCGGCGTCGACACAGCACCAGACCTGCCCGGGGCGTCCGAGCCGTGCGAAGAGCGCACTCAGGACCGTGGCGCGCCGAAACGGCCGCGCGGAAAATGCGTCGTTTTGACCACTGCGCGAAGCATCTGCCAGGGCGCGGATCGCGTCCGTGACCGGCGCGAAATCCTCGTGCACCCGGATGTCGGCTTCGCCGGCGATCGATTCGTCGACCGACGTCGGGTGCAGGGCGTTCCAGCGGAGCGTGACCCGGGTCACGGAATTCCCGTCCGGCAACCGCAGCGCGACGCCCGCGCGCAGCAGGTCGAGCTCGATTTCCGCGCCGCGTGCCGTACGCGTGATCGGCACAGGACGCACACCGATCTCCCGCACCCCGGGATATGCGGGGGAGGAGCGATCGATGGCGCCTCCGAGCACTTGATCGCCCTGCCGCTCGAGCCGGCCGGACAGCGAGATGAAGCGGGGTTCGCCATCGTGCGTGACGCAGCCGAACAGAATGCGGGAAGGGCGAGCTCCGCGCGTGCGTTCGATCACGCGGCACGGAACGCGTACCTGCTGTGGCCTGGCACCCGTGCGCCCGTGCTGTTCCTCCAGCAGGTGATCCAGGGCAACGATGTCCGGCGTGCTGATGAACTCGGCAAGGTTCCTGACGAAGTGCGTGACGTCCTCGTGCCGCTTCCCGGTGCGCAGATCGATCGGCTCGCGGGGTATCAGCGGATCGAATTCGGGCGTTACCTCCGCGGCACGACGCAGGGCAGTGGCGTCCATGCCCAGGCGCCCTGACGCGACGAACGCCGCGAGCGGATCGCGGTTCGGAAGGTCCGGACTGGGCACCGCGATGCCGTGTGGCCAGCGATTGCCCCAGGACGTGGCGAGCGGCCGCAGGAGCGCGCTGTCAAAGCCGGGCGCCCCGGCGTCGAGAAGACGGCTCCCGCCGAGCCGGTACTTCAGCGCCGCCGTGAACGCCTGCGCCCGGCACTCGATCGACGCCGCGGCGCCGGCGGGAAGCTCGCAACCCTCGCGCCAAAGGCGCTGCACCAGCTCGAAGCGGTTGGCGCGATCGGTCGCGGCGTCGATGGCGTTCGGCGCATCCACCGAGAGTTCCACCGCGACCCCATGGAACGCGCGCCGTTCGGCATGGAGGAGCCTTTGAATCGCTGGGTTGGTGTTCGTCTCGTCCCACGGTGGGCGGGAGAAGATCGGCGCCCGGTTCTGGTGGCAGGCGAGGCACATGCTCCGGTTTGCGTACTGGACGCGTGGCACGGCACCGGCGCGATAGTCGCGCACCACCTGGAACTCGAACCGCCCGGCCGCCTCGTTGTAGCTGATGACTTCGAGCCTGCCCGCCCGCTCGTGATAGCCGAGATAGAGGCGATCCTTGAGCAGCATGTCGCCGCTCGAGCGCGGCTCGGCGACCACGGCCGCGACCACGCGCGGGGACCGGAATACCGCGTTGCCCGCGGCGCCACGCTGCAGCGAGCGACCAAGCGGCACGAGCACGGCACGAATGCCCGACTCCACGCCGCCGTCAAGCCGCTCGCCGATGCGGGCGAGCAGGGCCTCGAACGGAAACGGCACCTGTTCGACGGATCGGCCCGCTTCGCGGGTCGTCACGACGAAGTCGAAGAGCGAGCGGCCGGTGGGCGGGAGGTTGGATTCGGCGCCCCGGGCAGCGGTCGCGCCGGTCTGGAGTGCGACGCCGGCCAAGAGCGTACAGCCAACACGCCGAATCATGACCATGTGGAGCGTGCAGGCCACTGCGTGCGGCCTCCCTGGGAGTCGACCAACGAGCGCTGCGACAAAGTCTGCGCGCCGCGAGCGAGCCTGGTCAAGCGCCCGGCTCGGCGCGCCCGGGAGGCGCGCGAGCCGTGGACAGTCCGATGGACCTGATATACGGTTGGCGACGAGGCGCAACGCGACATGCGAAAACCGGAGGGAACGATGCCCAGGAAGGACATCAGGATCCGCTCGAGTCAGGGCGGCGAGTTCGATTGCTATTGGGTGACGCCCGAGGCGCAGGGGAAGGTCCCGGCCATCGTGCTCGCCACCGCGGTGCACGGGGTCGACGCGGACATTCGCGCGATCGCCGACGAGTTCGCCGCGCACGGCACCATCGCGGCGGCGCCCGATTTGTTTTGGCGCTCGATTCCCGGTCCACTGCCGCGCGACGACAACCGTACGAAGGAGCGCTCGCAGCCGCGCCTCGAGAAGATCAGGGCGGGCGAGGCGGACCTGGCGGACACCCTGGCCGAGGTGCGCAAGCAGCCGCAATTCAACGGACGCGCTGCGGTGATCGGCTTCTGCTACGGCGGGCCTTACGCGATTCTCGGGCCCACACGCCTGGGCTACGCCGCGGGCATCTCCTGCCACGGCACACAGATGCTCGATTTCATCGATGAGCTCGAGGGCGTCTCGCAGCCGATTTGCATCATCTGGGGCGATCAGGACCACATGGCGCCGGCGCCGGTGCTCGACGCGTATCGCGGCGTGCCCGCGCGCATGAAGAACGTGGAAGTGCACGTTATCCCGGGGGTGAAGCACGGCCACATGATGCCCGGAAGCCCAGCGGCGTTCGACGCCAAGACGCGCGACTTCTCCATGGCGCGCGCGCGGGCAATCCTCGACGGACTGCGCAGCGGAGGCGGGTAAGGGCGCAGGCGGATTGAACCCGTCGATCACGGGCAAAACTTGAACCCCGGGCGCGGATGTGTCACCGTCGCCGTCGTTCTCATCTCCGGGACCACATTGGCGGCATGCTGCGGGACGGGACTTCGTCGACGCTTCAGACGCAGGCCTCGCCGCGCGAGGTCTTCGGCGCGATCGCGTCCGCGCTCGATCTGCGGGTGGTCGGCCAGCAAGCGCTGACGCTGCGGCTGCTCGTCGCGCTGCTGTGCGACGGTCACGTGATCGTCGAGGGCGTGCCGGGACTTGCGAAGACCACCGCGGTCAAGACGCTGGCCGAGTTGCTGGAGGCGGATTTCCATCGCATCCAGTTCACGCCCGACCTGCTGCCCGCGGACGTGACGGGCACGGAGGTGTTCCGCGCCGAGACGGGGACGTTCGAGTTCCGTCCCGGGCCGGTATTCAGGAGCCTGGTGCTCGCCGACGAGATCAATCGCGCGCCTGCCAAGGTGCAATCGGCGCTGCTCGAGGCGATGGAAGAGCGCCAGGTGAGCGTGGGCCGCGCGACGTATCCGCTTCCGCAGTTGTTCATGGTGATGGCGACGCAGAATCCGATCGAGCAGGACGGCACCTATCCGCTGCCCGAGGCGCAGCTCGACCGGTTCCTGCTGCACGTTCAGGTCGGCTATCCGCCGCGTGACGCCGAGCACGTGATCGTGCAGCTCGCGCGCGACGAGGCGCTGCGCGCGCTTCCCGACTCGGAATCCGCGGCACGCGCGCCGGCGCCGGCGGTCGCTTCGGCGGCGCAGGTGTTCGCCGCGCGGCGCGAGGTGCTCGCGCAGCACATGGCGCCGGCGCTCGAGCGCTACATCGTGGAGCTGGTGCTTGCGACACGTGAGCCCGGCGCGTACGACGCGAGCCTCGCGCCGCTGGTGCGGCTCGGCGCCAGCCCGCGCGCGACGATCGGGCTCGACCGGGCCTCCCGCGCGCACGCATGGCTCGCCGGACGCGACTACGTGTCGCCCGAGGACATCCACGCGATCGCGCCGGACGTGCTGCGCCACCGGCTGCTGCTCACCTACCAGGCCGGGGCGGAAGGCGTCGGCGGCGATGCGGTGGTCGCACGGCTGCTCGCGCGGGTGCCGATCCCATGAATGCCGCCGGTTCGGACGCCGGGCTGGCGCGGCATGTGCCGCGCGGCGTGCGCGCCGATCTGGAGACGCTGCTCGGGCTGCGCCGCCATGGCGCCGGGATGCGCAGGCTGCTCGCGATTGACGTCGAGCGGCGTGAAGGTCCGCGCGCGCCCACGATGCGCGGCCAGGGCATGGATTACGCGGAGTCGCGGCTGTATTCCCCGGGCGACGACGTGCGGCGCATCGACTGGCGCGTCACCGCCCGCACCGGCAGGGCGCACACCAAGCTGTTCCAGCTCGAGCGTGGCAACGATATCTATTGCATCGTCGACCAGCGCGCGTCGATGCGCTTCGGCACGCGCAGCGCATTCAAGTCGGTGGTCGCCGCGCAGGTCGCCGCGCTGGCGGGCTGGGCGGCGGCGGCGGGCGGCGACCGCTTCGGCGCGCTGATCGCCGGCGGCCGGGAGACGGTCATTCGCCCCGGCGCCGCGGACGGGTCGGCGGCGGCGCTGTGCGCAGCGCTCGCCCGCGAAGCGCCGGTTGCCGACGCGCGTGGCTCGCATGCGCCGCTCAACGCGCTTGCGGCGCGCGCAGCGAGCGAGGCCGCGCCGGGCACCCGGTTCGTCGTGGTGACCGATTTCACCGATCCCGACGCGGCGCTGGTCGACGCAATGCAGACGCTCCGGTCGCGCGGCGAAGTCGTGCTGGTGTGGGTGTTCGACGCTCTGGAAGCGCGTCTCCCACCGCCGGCGCGCTATCCGCTGACCGATGGACGCGAGCATCTGGTGCTCGACACCGCCATGGCCGGCGTGCGCGATGCCCACGCCCGCGGCTTCGCGACGCGGCGCGAGCGACTGGCACGCTTCGCCGCCCAGCCCGGCACGCGCTGCCATGCGGTGCGCACCGGCGCCGAGCTGTTTTCCGCGCTCGCGCAGCCGTTCAGCTGGCACGCGTACGACGGGCCGCAATGATCCCGGACCTCGATCTGCTCGGACTGCTGCGCGACGCGCATCCGCCGTCCGAGCCGTTCTGGTGGCCGCCGGCGCCCGGGTGGTGGCTCGTCGTGTTGCTCGGGGTCGCGCTCGCCGCCCTCGCAATACGGCGGCTGCCCTCGCAGTGGCGCAGGTGGCGCATGCGACGGCACCTGCTCGCGACGCTCGATGGAATCGCCATGCGGCAACGGGCCGGCGCGCCGGCGGACACGGTGTGCGCCGACGTTTCCGCTTTACTGCGCCTGGCTGCGGTCCTGCGGTTTCCGGATCGGGACGTGGCCGGGCTGCACGGCCTGGCGTGGATGGCGTTTCTGGATTCCTGCGACCGTGTTGATTCCTGCGATCGTGCGCCGGGCCGGTTCGAAACCCTGCACGATGTGCTCACCGTCGCGCCGTACGCGCCGCTTGCCGCGGACGTCGATGCGCGGCCGCTGGTCCAGGCGGCGCGCGGCTGGCTGCGCACCGTGCTTTGAGGCGGACTCCGTGCTGCAGTTCGCCTGGCCAATGGTTGTCCTCGCGCTGATTCTTCCCTATCTGGTGGCACGCTTTGCGCGGCCGGCGGCGCCGATCGCGACTCCGTTGCGAGTGCCATTCCTCGGCGCGGCCAAGCTGTGGTCGCGTCGCGGCGGCGCGCATCCGCGGGCGTGGCGGGCGTGGCGGGCGTGGCTATGGCTGGCGCTCGCCGCATGGGTCGCGCTGGTTGCGGCCGCGAGCCGTCCGCAGTGGGTCGGCGATGCGGTCGCGGTGCCGGTCAGCGGGCGCAGCATGCTGCTCGCGCTCGACGTGTCGGCCAGCATGCGCCGCGTCGGCCAGGGGTCCGAGATCGGGCTGGACGTCATGCGCAGCACCGTGAAGGCGTTCATCGCGAATCGCGACGGCGACCGGATCGGCGTGGTCGTGTTCGGTTCGAAGCCCTACGTGCAGGCGCCGCTGACGTTCGACCTCGGCGCGATTGGCGCGATGGTGGACGAGGTGTTCATCGGTCTGGCGGGCGAGGGCACGGCGCTCGGCGACGCGATTGCGTTGGGCGTCGCGAAACTGCGAGCGATGCCGCGCGACGAGCGCGTCCTCGTCCTGCTGACCGACGGCGACAGCACCGAGGGCGTCATGGCGGTACCCGAGGCCGCACGGCTGGCGCGCCATCACGGCGTTCGCGTGTACGCAATCGGGGTCGGCGCGGTCGGTTCCGGCGGGCAGGAAGGCGGCCTGAACGAACCGGCGCTCCGGAATCTCGCCGCTGAAACAGGGGGGCGCTATTTCCACGCCGAGGACGCCGGCGCCCTCTCGCGCGTCTACCAGGCGCTCGAACACCACGAGCCCGTCGCGCGCGATGAGCGCCGGTTCCGACCGACGGTGGAACTCTATCCATGGCCGCTCGGCCTGGCTCTGGCGCTCGGCCTCGCGGCGCTGCTGCTCAATCTGCGCGTGGGTCGGGCAGCGATCTTGCGCCGATGAGCGAGACCTTCGAATGGTTGCGTCCGGGCTGGCTGCTCGCGCTGCCGGTCGGAGCCGCCTTGCTTTGGGCGTGGTGGCGTGCCCGCGCGGGTGACCGGCCCTGGCGGCGGCTTGTCGACCCGGAGCTGCTCGCACATCTCACCGATGGCGCACCGCGGGCGAGCGCGCGGCTGGCTCTCGCGCTCGCCGGCAGCGCGCTCGCGCTCGCGTGCGTGGCGCTTTCCGGGCCGGCCTGGCGCCCGCAGCCGGTCCCGCTCACGCGCGATCTGGGCACGCGGGTCATCGTGCTCGACCTGTCTGCGTCGATGGACGCCGTGGACGTGGTGCCGAGCCGTCTCAAGCGCGCGCGCGGGGCGATCGCCACGATCCTGCGCGCTTCTCCGGAGGCGCAGCTCGGTCTGGTCGTGTTCGCCGCCGATGCGTTCAGCGTTGCGCCGCTGATGAGCGATCCGGCGACACTCGTTCATCTGCTCGGCCACCTCGACACCGCGACGCTGCCGCGCGCCGGTGCGCGCCCGGACCTCGGGCTCGAGATGGCGCACGCCATGCTGACCCGCTCGGGTGCCGCGGCGGGCGACGTGATCCTGGTGGGCGACAGCCCGGGCGACGAGCGCACCCTGGCTGCTGCGCGCGCGCTTGCCCGCGCCGGATTTCCGCTCTCGGTGCTGGCGATCGGCACGCCGCACGGCGGACCGGTGCGGCTCGGCTCCGGTGCGTTCGCGATGTCGGAGGCAGGCGATGTCGTGATCTCGGATCTGGACGTTGCGGCGCTCGAGCGAATCGCACGCGCGGGGAGCGGGCGATTTCATCTGTTGAGCGGGACCGAGGCCACGCCGCAATTCGCGGGCAGCGCGCGGGCGCGATCCGAATCGGCCAACGCGCCGACGCACGCATTGAAGGTTCGCCATGACGATGGTGCGTGGTTCGTGCTCGCGGCGCTTCCGTTCGCCGCGCTGCTGTTCCGGCGCGGATGGCTTGCAGGCATTGCGGCGCTCGCGATTGTGTTGCCGCCACAGGCGGCGCATGCATTCGACTGGTCGGACCTGTGGCGGCGGGCCGATCAGCAGGCTGCCGCGGAATTCGCGACCGGACGGTTCGGCGACAACGCGTGGCTGCTTTCGAAGGTCGGTTCCGGGTCGCCCTGGCGCGCGATGCTGCTGTATCGTGGCGGCCGCTTCGAAGAGGCAGCGGCGGAATTCGGTACGGGCGACACCGCCGATGCACATTACAACCGCGGCAACGCGCTCGCGCTCGATGGCAGGCTGGAAGCAGCGCTCGCGGCCTACGACGCGGCGCTCGAGCGCAGTCCCGGCACGCGCGATGCGCTTTTCAACCGGTCGGTGGTTCGCGACGCGCTCGCGAATCGGCGCGCACAGGCGCAGTCGCGCGACGGCGACCAGGGCGGGCAGACGGCGATGCCGCGCCGCTCCGAGGCCGCGCCGCCTGGGCGGGCGGGGGCGGGCGGCGGGTCGGGCAGCCGCAATTCGTCGCAGGACCGGGGCCGCGGTGAGTCGCGCCCGGGCATTCAACCCGGTTCGCGACGGGCGGAGGCGGGCGACGGCAGCATTTCTGCGCGGGCGTCACCGGAGGATGCGGGCAGGCGACCTGAGGACGGAATCGACGGCAAGGAGCTGAGACGGCTCGAGGGGCTGTTGGCGCGGATTCCGGACGAACCCGGCACGCTGCTCGCAAACCGATTCAAGCGCCAGTTGTCGCTGCGCAAGGTCTTGGATCGCGATACCGGAGCGCGCTGGTGAGCGGCGCGCGCTTCGGTTGGGCGGGCATCGCGCTGGTTGCGGTGCTGGGGAGCGTACCGGCGGCGAGCGCGCAGCCCGCCGACCTGTTCATCGAAGCAGAGCTCGATCCACCGCAGGTCTACGTCGGCGGCGAGGCGCGGCTGCGCCTGCGGCTCTACCGTGCGGCTGGCGTCATCCATGGGACGCTACGCCTGCCGGCACTCGGGGACGCCGCGGACGTGACGCTGCTCGGGCCGATTCGCACCTACGCGACCGAGCGCTCGGGCAAGACCTACGAAGTGCTCGAGCGCAGCCATGTGATCGTGCCGCACAGGTCCGGGCGACTCGTGATCCCGGGCGCGGAGTTCGAGAGCGCGCAGCGCTATGCGGAACTGTTCACGCAGGGGGCCGGCGGCGCGCGCAGCGAGTCCGGAGCTCACACGGCGCACGGGCCGCAGCACGAGCTCAAGGTCCGCGAGCCCCCGGCCGCGGCCGCGGAGCCGTGGCTTCCAGTGCGCCGCCTGACGCTCGGAGAGACCTGGTCGCGCGACCCGGACGCGCTGACCGCAGGCACCGCAGTGACGCGCACGCTCATCCTGCGCGCCGAGGGGATTGCAGCCGAGCGCCTGCCGAAGCTCGAAATGGTTGCGCATCCGGCGCTGCTCGTGCACCACGATCAGCCGGAGGTCATCACCGAGTACCTCGCCGAGGGGATGGCGAGCCGCAGGGTGCAGCGCATCGTGCTGATGCCGGTCGCCGAGGCGCACGTCGAGTTGCCGGCGCTCGGCGTGTCCTGGTGGGACGTCAATGCCGATGTCGCGCGCACCGCAACGCTCGATGGCCGGGTCTTGCGCCTGCATGCCGCGGTCGCGCCGGTGGCGATGCCGCGCCAGTCCGAGCCCGACGTTCAAGCGCCCGCGATGCCGTGGTGGGCGCTCGCAGCGGGCACAGCCTTGCTCGCGAGCGTCCTGTGGTGGCGCTGGCGGACGCGCGCTTCGCGCGCCGCCCGCACACGCTTGAGAGCGGCCTGCCGGCGCAACGATGCGCCGGCCGCACGCGACGCGCTGCGCGACTGGGGCAGGGCCGTCGCGCTGGCCGCGCCACAGCTCGTGCAACGGATCGGCGCCGCGTGGCCGGATGAAGGTGCGCGCGCCCAGCTCGGCGCGCTGGACGAGGCGCTGTACGCGGGCCGAGCGTGGGACGGCGACGTGTTCTGGCGGGCGGTTCGTCCCTGGTTGCGAACCGCCGTATCGCAGCGGCAAGCGCCCGAGTCGCCACGGCGCCCGCTGCTATTCAGGTTGCAGGGGCGCAGCGCGGTGGTCGAGGACGACGTCCGGCGGTGAGGCGATCGCTTACCGGCTGCGCTCCGGAGCGATCGACGCTTGAGCGACGCGAGCATTGAGGCGTCCGTCGACTGCGACCTCGAGCTGGTCGATGAATGCGCGTGTAGCCTCCGGCGGCGGTTGCCGCTTCATGAAGGCGCGCATTTCCGCCAGCAGATCCTGCATCGGGTGCGCGAGGCGGGCGGCGACCCCTTGATAGTGCTCGAAGGTTCGTATTCCTGACAACTCCTCCGCAGCCCGCCACATCCATCCGACGTAGCGGGCGCAATCGACCGTGCCATGACTGTTCAGCGCAAGCTGGTCCGCGAACGGGTGCCGGGCGATCGACGCGAGGAGCGCATCGGAAGCCGTTTCGAGCGCGTGTGCCCGGAGCGCGTCGGGCGCGAGTGTTGCCAGGAGTCGATGTTCGTCGAGCAGTGCTTCAAGCGCGGGAGTGGTCGCATGGACGCGTGCAATCGGGAGGTTCGCGAGTTCCTTCTCGCGCCGCCAGTGCGCGAAGTCGCGGATCAGCGCCAGCGCCTCATGCGAGTGATCGTGTCGGGCGAGCAGCATGGCAGCGGCGTAGGTGTCGGCAAACATTTCCTTGTGGAGCGCAACGGCCTCGGCCCACGGCGCGAGCAGAACGAGATCGTGGTACGCGCGGTTCACTGCCGCGGGGGAGTGGCGGCTGCGGAAGAGGCGCACAAGATGCGCGTGCTCGCAGTGTGCAAGCTCGTGCAGCAACGTGAACTCTTTCACCAGCGGGTCGCCGCGTCGCCCGACAGGGACGAGGCTGTCGCCATACAGCGGGACGACGATGAGCGTGCAGGAAAAGTCGTTCTCGATCTTCATCGCGAGTCCCATGTCCTGCTCGGCTTCCGTCGGGCCGCGCACCTTGACCGGCGGGGTCACCAGTCCCTGAGAACGAACCTCGGCGATGAGGGTCTCGGCTTGAGCCTCCGTGAGCGCCGCGGCGTTGCCCGACAGCATCGCGACGACCAGCGTGACCAAGCTCATGAGGCGAAAATCCATGTCTGCACCCTTTCTTCCCGGATCGTGTTTCGGCGCAGACAGTGTCGCGCGGCTGCGAAATCGACTCTGTTGATTCGGGCGCGCGAATTGTGTGAACCAGTTACGCGCGGCAGGCATGGCCGGGACGGATCCGGGCGACCGGGCTCAGGAGGCTTCGCGACTGGATGCCCGAACCGACACGTGTGGCGCGGCGCGATCTGCTTCCAAGACAACCCATCGAGCACGTAACCTGCGTGTGGTGTCTGTCGCAGTTTTCGCAATCCGGAATTTTGCTGCGCGGCGTGACATGGAAGGCGGCCTGACGTATACGTCTCTTCCTCTTGCTAACTGGTGCGACCGGAGATATCTGTCATGCAATCCCCTCTCAAGATTCTGACGCTCGGCGCGTCCTACGGATCGCTGCTCGCGAGCAAGCTGCTGATGGCAGGTCACACCGTCAGGCTGGTGTGTCTCCCCGCCGAGGCGGAACTCTTCAACGCGGAAGGCTTCCGCGTGCGCATGCCGGTCAAGGGGATCGACGGGCTGGTGGAGATCGATTCGCGCAAGCTGCCGGGCGCCATGTCGGCGGGCGGCACGGGCGACTTTGATCCGGCGGATTTCGATCTGGTCGCGTTGGCCATGCAGGAACCCCAATACCGCACCCCGGCCGTGCGAGAGCTGCTCGATCGAGTGGCCAGGGCTCGTGTGCCCTGCATGTCCATCATGAACATGCCGCCGCTCGCGTACCTGAAACGAATCCCGGGGCTCGACACCGATGCGCTGCGGGCCTGCTACACCGATTCGACGGTCTGGAACGCGTTCGATCCCGCATTGATGACGCTCTGCAGTCCGGACCCGCAGGCCTTCCGTCCTCCCGAGGAGAAAGTCAACGTGCTGCAGGTCCGTCTGCCGACGAATTTCAAGTCGGCGCGCTTCGAATCGGATGCGAACACGGCGATCCTCCGCCGTCTGCAGTCCGATATCGAGGCGCTGCGGTTCGAATGGGCCGGCAGCAAGATCGAGTTGCCGGTTAAGCTCAAGGTCTACGACTCGATCTTCGTGCCCCTGGCGAAATGGGCGATGCTGCTTGCCGGTAACTACCGCTGCGTCCAGAAGGACGGCATGCGGCCGATCAAGGAAGCCGTGCACAGCGATCCCGCGACGTCGCGGGCGGTGTACGAGTGGGTCGTCAAGCTGTGCACGTCGCTGGGTGCCCATCCGCAGGACCTCGTACCGTTCGAGAAGTACGCCACCGCAGCGCAATCACTCGGAAGCCCGTCGTCGGCCGCGCGAGCGCTCGCCAACGGCGCGACCAACATCGAGCGGGCGGACCGCCTGGTTCAGGCCATCGCGGCGCAGGAGGGCATGCAGTCCGCCGAGGTCGATCGGACCGTCGCGCTCGTGGACGGCTGGCTCGACGCCAATCGGCGCAAGGCCGCTTGACGCAAGTCATGGTCGCGCGCGGCGAATTCCGCATGATGTAGGCTCGATAACCACCGCGTGCTCCCCTGCCCAGGGGGATGACGCGGCAGTGCGGGGGTTGGATGCGCAAGACGCTCACTGTGATACGCGAGGAGCACCGTGCGCTCGCTGGCGTGCTCCATGGCCTGCAATACGTGGTCAAGCGGATTGCGGACGGGAAAGAGGCTCCGGACTTCGTGCTGCTCACGGCGATGGTGGTGTACATCCTCACGTTCCCGGTGCGTCTGCACCATCCGAAGGAGGACGAATATCTGTTCAGCGTCCTCCGGCTGCGCGACGCGGCGGTCGTGCCGGTGCTCGACGAGCTCGAGGCGGAGCACGTGATGGATCGCGAGTATGCGCGAGGCCTCGATGAGGCGCTGCGGCGGTACGAACGCGATCCGGGCGAATTTCGGTCCTTCGCGGTCGCGGTCGAGCACTATGCGGCGTTCCAGTGGGCGCATATGCGCAAGGAGGAGGACGTCATCCTTCCGGCCGCCGAACGCGCGCTCGCGCCCGATGACTGGTCCGCAATGGATTCGGCGTTCGAATCAAATCAGGATCCGCTCGTCGGCGTAACCGTCGCCGAGGAGTTTCGGGAGCTGTTTCAGCGCATCATGTCGGCCGCTCCGGCCCCGATCGGGACGCGGCGCGCGTAATTCCGATCGGCGGCTGGCCGGCGCCGGTCGCGCGCGCGGCGCCGCGCTTGACAGAAACTTCGTTCGTCGGGTAGTCTGTTCCGCAAATGGAATGATGTTTCACATATGGAACATGCATGAATGGAACATCCTGCCCATCGTCCACAATCCAGCGTCACAACCCAGCGTCACAACCCACAGCGAGCGTCCCGAGACCGTGATGGCCACCAGTTGGCATGTGGCGGGAACCCTGAGCGACATCGCGGATGACCAGCCGCTGTCGACCAGGATCGGGGACCGGGAAGTGGGCGTCTACGTTGTCGACGGAAAATTCTACGCGCTCGAGGACGTGTGTCCGCATGCCTACGCGCTCATCTCGCAGGGGTTCGTGGAGGGTGAGGAAATCGAGTGCCCCCTGCATGGCGCCAAGTTTCACATTCCCACCGGCCGCTGCACCCGCGAGCCGGCCGGGCGAGACCTCAAGTGCTACCCGGTCAAGGTCGAGGGCGATACGGTTCTCGTAGGGATCGATTGATCTGAACGTCCGGCGGGCGGCCGCCGAGACTCGCATCGAAGCTGGCGCCGGCCGACGCGGCGCCGAGTGGAAGGAACCGGACGAGTGGCCGAGAGCCGCATCGCGTTCAAGGATGTCAGCAAGCGATTCCCCGCCAAGCGCCCCGGCGAGAAGGACGTGCTCGCGGTGCGGAACGTGACGCTCGCAATCGCCGATGGCGAGGTCGCTTCCCTCATCGGGCCGAGCGGCTGTGGCAAAAGCACGCTTCTCAATATGGGCTCCGGGCTCTACCTGCCTACCGGAGGCACGGTGGAAGTCGACGGGGCGCGGGTGGACGGCCCGAACGAGCAGGTCGCGTTCATGCTGCAGAAGGATCTTCTTCTGCCGTGGCGGACGATTCGCGAGAACGCCGAGCTCGGACTCGAGATTCGGGGCGCGGCTGCGAGTGACCGGCGCGGGCGCGCACTCGAGCTCCTCACGAAGTGTCATCTCGGCGGTTTCGAGAACCACTACCCCCACCAGCTCTCCGGCGGCATGCGCCAGCGCGCGGCCCTAGCGCGGACGCTCGCGGTGGACCCGGCGGTGCTCCTGATGGACGAGCCCTTTTCCGCCCTGGATGCGCAGACCAAGATGGTGCTGCAGCAGGATCTCGCACAGACGCTCGCCACCGAGCGCAAGACCGCCTTGCTGATCACGCACGATCTCGTGGAGTCGATCGTCCTCTCCGACCGGGTCTACGTCATGAGCGAGCGTCCGGGGACGATCATCGAGGAGATCGTGATCGACATCCCGGGTCGCGATGATCCGATGCGCCGCAGGCGCGACCCGCGCGTGGGTGCTTACGTCGCCGAGCTGATGTCGCTCCTGCAGGTGGGTGAGCGAATCGAAACCGAGTAGTCCCGAGTGTCACCAAAGGAGGAGGAAGACGATGATCAACAAGCGCCGGTTTTTCAAGACAGCAGTGGCGTTCGCATTCGTAACCGTGTTCACCACACCCGTCCAGGCGCAACAGATGGAGGAGGTGACGTACCTCCTGCCTGCACCGGCCTTTCTGCCCGCTTTCGGCCCCTGGATGCTCGCGCAGTCCCGCGGCTACTACGCGAAGGAAGGGTTGAAGGTCAATTTCGTCGTCGGTAAAGGCGGCGTCGACGTGGCGAAGCAGGTCGGCGCAGGCAACGCACCGATCGGCGGCGCAATCGGCGACACGCCGATCATTGCGCGCGCCCAGGGCATACCCGTCAAGGCCGTCGCACTGCTCGGCGGGAAATCCCTTACCCAGCTCGTCGTGCACGCGGACAAGGGGATAAACGGCCCGAAGGATCTCAAGGGCAAGACGATCACGACGCTCGCCTACCAGGATACGACCTTCTACGCACTGCAGGGAATGCTGGCAAGCGCGGGACTCACCAAGAACGATGTCAATGCCCAGGCCGCGGGGCCGGCGGGTGTGTGGCAATTGTTCGCTTCCGGCAAGGCGGATGCGATGGCCGCGGTCCCGGACTGGATCGTGTCGGCGCAGGACGCGGGCGCAAAGGTCAGGATCTTCTCCTCGGATGACTACTTCGAGAGCATGGCGCAGGCGATTCTTGCCTCCGACGAGACGATCCAGAAGCGTCCCGAGCTGATCGAGAAGCTGGTGCGCGCCACACTCAAGGGGCTGCAGGACATCATTAAGGACCCGACCGCCGCTGCGCAGGATTACGCGGATGCCGTCCCGCAACACAAAGGCAAGGCCGCCACCATCGCGGAAGTGTTCAAGCTCTATAACGTCTACGTGTACCCGGGGCAGAAAAAGCTCGGGGAGATGGATCCCAAGCGCCTCGAATCGGTTCAGGCGTTCTATGTGAAGGAAGGCATCGTGCCGAAGGCGAGCCCGATCGACGAGCTCTACACCAACCGGTTCGTCAAGTAGGCGGGCGACGCGGCCGGGCGCGGGAAGCATGGGCAGGAACGGGGGTGGCGGCACGGCGCTGGCGAGCATCGCCGTGCTGCTCGCTTTTCTCGCGGCGTGGGAGTGGCTGCCGGCGCTGGCGAAGATTCCCCAGTTCATCCTGCCTCCGCCTTCACGGGTCTGGGAGGAGTTTCTGCGCATGAGCGCGAACGAGCGCCTCTGGTATCACGCGGGCATCACGTCGATGGAAGTCGTCGTGGGCTTCGTGCTCGGTTCGTTGCTCGGCGTCGTGATCGGTTTCATCCTCGGCGTCGCACCTCGCGCGGAAGTCATCCTTTCGCCCTACATTCTGGCGCTGCAGATCGCGCCCAAGGTGGCGTTCGCGCCACTGTTCGTCATGTGGCTCGGCTACACGGTCTATCCGAAGATCCTCGTCGCGATCCTCATCGTGTTCTTTCCAGTCATGGTCAACGTGTTGACGGCGGTCCGTACGGTGGATCCCGACATGGTGAATCTCGCGCGCTCGTTTTCGGCCACGCGATTCCAGATTTTTCGAATGATCGAGTATCCCGCGTCGCTCGCTCCGCTGTTCTCCGGATTGCGCATTGCTGCAACGCTCGCGGTGATCGGCGTGGTGGTCGGCGAGCTCGTCGGCGGGAATCTCGGGCTGGGTTACCTGCTGACCTACGGCGAAGGGCAGGGCAACACGGCGATGGTCTTCGTCACGATCATCCTGCTCACGGTGATCGGTATTGCCGCGTACGCGGGCGTGGTGTTCTTCGAACGCCGCGTGTTGCACTACATGCCGAAGGCGCAGCACGTCACGGTCTGACCGGAAGATACAGGGAGGCGAGATGTCAGAGACGGGAATGATACGGACGCACGTTCCGAGCGCGAACACCGCGGAAGTTGTCGCGGACTTCAACCGGTACATCGAGCCATACCGCGACCCGCAGCCCAACAAGACCGCGGGAGCCGGGCAGATCTTCGACGGCGAGGATCGCGAGCTGATCGTCTGGCAGACCCGCCCGGCGATGCCGACCGGATACGAGGAGGCCCTCGCCGCAGCGCTCGAGCAGATGTTCGCGGAGCGCGTCTACGAGCTGCCGGACATCGTTGTCGCGCTCAACCGCGAGGGCATGCGCACGCCGGGCGGGGAAGCCTGGACCGAGGCGAACTTCCAGTCGACGTTTCGCGAGCTGGGCAAGCTTGCCTTCGGGTAAGCGGGAGAGGGATATGGGTATTGCGGAATCCGTAGAGCGGCTGGTCAACCGCGGGTTGCTCAATCAATGGTATCCGGTGCTCCCGAGCTGGGCGCTTGCAGGGGCACCGGTCGGCGTCAGGCGCCTGTCGGAGAACCTCGTGCTCTGGCGCGACGGCGATGGCACGCCGCACGCAACCGAGGACCGCTGTCCGCACCGGGGCGCGCGCCTGTCGCTCGGCTGGAACCTGGGCGACCGCGTGGCCTGCTGGTATCACGGCGTCGAGGTGGACGGAACAGGCACGGTACGAAAGGTGCCGGCTGCCCCCAACTGCCCGCTCGAGGGCCAGAAAGCGGTCAGGAGCTACCCGGTGCAGGAAATCCGGGGCGCAATCTTCGTCTACTTCGGTGACGAGGCGCATCCCAAGCCTTGCCCGCTGGAGCTTCCGGAGGAGCTTGCGAGTCCCGAGTACGGTGCAATCGTCTGCTTCGCCAAGTGGAAGTGCAATTACCGGTATGCGATCGACAACGTCATGGACCCGATGCACGGCGCGTACCTGCATGCGGCTTCCCATTCGATGGCGTTCGGGGACAAGACCGCGAACATGCAGATCAGGAAGACGCCGACCGGTTTCTCATTTGAAAAGACGACGCAACGGGACGTCAACTTCGACTGGGTCGAGTTCGGGGCGAGCGGTGCCACCTGGCTGCGCCTGTCGATTCCCTACCGCCCGAGTGCCGGCCCGGGAGGCAGCTTCTACATCGTCGGCTTCGCCACGCCGGTCGACGAGGACCACTGTCTGGTGTTCTTCTGGCGGGCCCGCAAGTGCTCCGGATGGATGCGCGACGTCTGGCAATTCATGTACCGCACGAAGCTGGAAGGTCTCCACTGGGCCGTGCTGGAGCAGGACCGCGTGGTGCTCGAGCACATGGCGCCTGATGCGCGTTCACGGGAGTTCCTCTACCAGCATGACACCGGGCTCGCGCGCGTGCGCCGGATCATGCAGCAACGCGCAGAGGAGCAGGTGAAGGCGCTCGAGGCGCATCGGACGGCACAGACAGCCACCGCCGGGTCCGGACAGGCCGTGGCCTGAGAGGCGCGGCGCAGACGCCATGCTTCGTAACCGACGCATCCTGATTACCGGCGGCGCCCGTGGCCTCGGGCGCGCGTTCGCGGAACGCGCGGTTGCCGCCGAGGCCCACGTCGCGATCGCGGACATTCTCGAGGACGTCGGGCGGGCGGCCGCAAAGGAGATCGGCGCGGCGTTCGTGCCGATGAACCTCGCCGACCCGGCATCGATCGAGTCCGGCGTGGCCGCCGCGGTCGCCGCACTGGGGGGCCTGGACGGGCTCGTGAACTGTGGAGCGGTCACCAGCTCGGGCGGCAAGGGGCTCGACGAGCTGGATGTCGAGACCTGGGATCGCGTGATGACGGTCAACGTGCGCGGTACCTGGCTCGCCACGCGCGCCGCGGTCCCGCATCTCGCCGCGTCGGGAAACGGCCGTGTGGTCAACATCGGTTCCGATACGGCGCTCTGGGGGGCGCCGAACCTGCTTGCTTACGTTGCGAGCAAGGGCGCCGTGTCCGCGATGACGCGTGCCATGGCGCGCGAGCTCGGATCACGCGGCATTACGGTGAATACCGTGGCGCCGGGGCTGACGCTCGTGGAGGCGACCGAAACCGTGCCGGCCGGGCGGCACGCGCTGTACGTCGAAGGACGTGCGATCAGCCGGGCGCAGGTGCCGGACGACGTGTGCGGCGCGGTGACGTTCCTTCTCTCGGAGGACTCCGGTTTCATCACCGGACAGTTGCTCGCCGTGAACGGCGGTTTTGCGATGCATTGAACGAAGGTTGACGGAGGAAAGACATGAGCAATCGGGCAGTGAAGGAGAAGCAGGCCGCGCGGTCGTGGGACCGGCCGGAGGGCGCGAGCTTCGCGGACTGGATGGAGTCGCGTGTTGTGCGCCTCGCCAGCCGCACGTACGACTGGAATGCGCTCAAGTTCCAGGCCGACTACGACCCGAAGTACCGCCGTGCGCAGATGCGGTACGTGGGCACCGGCGGAACCGGCGTGAAATCGGACGTCAACGTCGTTCCGGCCGAGCACTTCACGTTCTCGACAATGCTCCTTCCCGCGGGGGCGGAAGGGCCCATGCACATCCATACCGACGTCGAGGAAATCTTCTTCCTGATTCGTGGCAAGGTGAAAGTCACGTGCGAGAAGGACGGCGAGCGCTGGGAAGCGGTGATCACGGACCGCGAACTGATCTCCGTCCCGCCAGGCGTCTACCGGGGCGAGATCAATATCGGCGAGGAGGATGCGCTGATGTGCGTGATGCTCGGCTCATCGAAGCCGATCACGCCGACCTATCCGCCCGATCACCCGCTCGCGAAAATCAAGCGCGCGTGACCATCGCCGACCTTGCCAGCGTGGATTCGCTTTTCGCGCCTCATCCGCTCGCGAGAGTGCAAACCGCCCTCGGTCGGATCTCCTATCGGCGGGCGGGTGCGGGTCCGAAGAACCTCGTGCTGTTGCACGGCATCGGGAGCCAGTCCGCCTCCTGGGTGCAGCAGCTCGAAGGCCTCTCGACGGCATTCCGGGTGTTCGCCTGGGATGCGCCGGGATACGGCGAGTCGGATCCGATCGCAACGGAAGCCCCGTCGGCCGGCGAGTATGCCGCGACATTGGAGTCATTTCTCACTGCCCTCGAGGTCACGCACCCGATCCTCGTCGCAAGCTCGCTCGGCGCGCTGATGGCCACGAGCTTTGCCGCAACGTGTCCCGGGCGGGTTGCCGGACTCGTACTGCTGAATCCGGCCGGCGGCTACGGTCTCGCCGAACCCGCGGTGCGCGAGGGGCGGCTCGCGTCGCGCCTCGAACGTCTTGCCCGGCTCGGTCCTCAGGGCATGGCGGAGAACCTCCCGGGCGGAATGCTTTCCGGAGCAGCCTCGCGCAAGGCGCGCGAGATTGCGATGTGGAGCCAGGCCAGGATCGATCCGCAAGGCTATGCACAGGCAGCTCGCATGCTCGCCCACGGTACGCTGGTGAATGATGCTGCGCGCTACCCGGGCCCCGTGCGGGTGGTCGCGACGAGCGCCGATACGATCACGCCTGCGCAGGATTGCGAGCGGATCGCGGGCGCGTTTCCGCGCGCCGTGTACCAGTTGCTAGATGGGCCAGGACACCTCTCGTACGTCGAATCTCCGGGGCTTGTGAATGCGCTGATCGCGGACTTCGCTGCAACTTGCCTTCCGGAGGCCCGGGCATGAACGCGCCGCGATACAACGTTCCAGGCCTCGAGCGGGGCCTGCGCATGCTCCAGCTCTTCGACCGCTCGCGGAAGGTTCTGAGCGCCGCCGATATGGCGCGCGCGCTGCAGATTCCGCGGTCCACTGCGTTTCGCATCACGCAGACGCTCGAGCAACTCGGTTTCCTCGAGCGCGTGAACGACGCATACCGGGTGGGTCCCGCGGTGCTGCGACTCGGGTTCGAGTACATCGCCTCGCTCGAGTTCACGGAGCTCGCCCGGCCGATCATCGAGCGGCTGCGCGACGCGACCGGTTTCTCCGCGCAGATCGTGATCCGGGACGGACGCGAGGTCGTCGTGGTGCTCAAGGCGGCCGCGCAATCGACGTTTGCGAGCAACGTGAACGTCGGCACGCGCCTGCCGGCACACGCCACGATCCTCGGCCGGGTGCTGCTTTCGGATACGGATGATCGCGCGCTTGCCGCGCTTTTTCCGGCGGCGTCGACCTTGCCGAAAATCTCCGCCAAGTCGCCGCGAACCCTTGCCGACCTCAAGCGCCTCATCAAGGACGATCGCGCGCGTGGATACGCGGTGAGCGAGTCGTTTTTCGAGCAGGGCATCTCGGCCATCGCGGCGCCGGTTCGCGATGAGCGTGGACGGATCGTTGCGGCGATCAGCATCACCGCGCAACGCCCGAACCTGGAGCCGGGCGAACTGCGGGAACGCCTGGTAAAACAGGTGCTGCGCGCCGCGGCGGACCTTTCGTTTCAGCTCAACTACCGTTCGGCCGAGGCCGCGGCGTAAGCATACCGACATGTCCGAAAATCGCGAGCGTACGACGGTGGGCGAGATTGTCGCCCGGTTTCTCGAGCGGTGCGGCGTGCGGACGGCGTTTGGCGTCATCTCCATACACAATATGCCGATCCTGGACGCATTCGGACAGCGGGCGGACGCGGCCAACGCACAGGGGCGTGCGGTGCCGATCCGATTCGTCCCCGCGCGCAGCGAACCCGGCGCAGTGAACATGGCGGATGCGTACGCGCGGGTTTCGGGCGGCCTGGGCGTGGCGATCACGAGCACCGGCACGGCGGCGGG
>JAABRB010000306.1 GCA_011391185.1 Betaproteobacteria bacterium | reverse complement strand
CGCTCGCGGCCGCGTCCGGATTGCGCTCGAGCCGGAACTTCACCGTGATCTGGCTGTTCTCGGCCCGGCTGATCGAGGTGATGGTGTCGACGCCTTCGATGCCCGCGAGCGACTCTTCGAGCGGTTTCGTCACGCGCGACTCGATGATCTCGGCGCTCGCGCCCCGGTACTTGGTCTCGACGGTGACGGTCGGCTCGTCGATCTTCGGGTACTCGCGCACGGGAAGGCGCTGGTAGGCAACCAGGCCGATCAACACGACCACCAGGCTCATCACGGTGGCCAGCACCGGGCGCCGGATCGCGATTTCCGAGAGGATCACCCTACGTCCCCGCCTTTGCGGGAGCAGCTTTCCCCGCCTTGCCCGGTCCGTCCGGGGACCCCGCACGCACTGCGACGCCGTCACGCAGCTTCATTTGCCCGGCCGTCACGACGATGTCTCCCGCGTTCAGGCCCGCGACGATCTCGACGCGCCCCTCGCGACGCACGCCGGTGTCCACTTTCACGCGCGCGGCTTTCCCCTCGCTCACGCGAAAGACGTACTGGTTGGCCCCGACCGGGACAAGCGCCTCTTCCGGAATCGTGAGAGCAACTGGACGCTCGGCAATGATCAGTCGGGTGCGGACGAACATCCCGGGCCGCAGCGCACCGTCCTGATTCTTCAGTCGGCCGCGCAGCAATAGCGCGCGACCGTTCTCGTCCACCAGCGGATCGATGGCGTCGAGCACCGCCGCGTGGATCCTCCCCGGGAGGGCGTCGGTCTGCACCTCGACACCCTGCCCTCTGCGCAGGCTGGTGAGGAAGAGCTCGGGGATGCGGAAATCGACCTTGAGCGAGGAGATGTCCTCGAGCGTGGCGAGATCCTGCCCTTCCTTCACGTAGTCGCCGACGCTCACCTGACGAATGCCGATGATGCCGGAGAACGGCGCCAGGATCCGGGTCTTGGCCAGGCGTGCCTGCGCAAGCGCGAGGCTGGCCTCGGCGACGCGGAGATTGTTCAGCGCCTGATCCTTCGCGTTCGCGCTGACAAAATTGTTGCGGGCGAGCTCCGCGGTCCGTTCGTAGTTGCTGCTCTGGAGGGCGAGGTTCGCCTTGGCCTGCTGCAGCTCGGCGGCGTGCACCGAGTCGTCCAGGGCCACCAGCAGCTGTCCATTGCGCGCCGGTTTGCCTTCGTCAAACTCGATTTTCGCAATCCGTCCCGAGATCTCGGGACGCACGACCACCGACTCGTTCGATCGCAACGTCCCGACGGCGCCCACCTCCACGCGAACCGGGCCGGCGGTCACCGGCGCGGTCTCCACGGCCACCGCAAATCCGCCCGGTGGGCCCGTCCCTCCCGGCGCGCCGGCGGCCTTGCCGGCCGGTCCGGCCGTGACGCTGGATAGCGCGCCCGGCGAGGGGGACGCGCGGAAGAGGTGATAGGCCGCCGCGGCGAGGGCCAGCAAGCCGACCAGCGAGATGCCGATGAAGAGCGGTTTCCGGAAGCGCATCTAGCGAAGTTTCAGCGACGCCACGCCGCGATTCGCCAGCGCATCCGCGCGCTCGTTCCCGTCGTGCCCGGCGTGGCCCTTCACCCAATGCCAGTGAACCGTGTGCCGCCCGGCTTCCTGCTCGAGCGCCTTCCACAGGTCGATATTCTTCACCGGCTTGCCGTCCGCAGTCTTCCAGCCGCGGCGACGCCACTGCGCAAGCCATTCCGTGATGCCGTTCCGAACGTATTGCGAGTCGGTATAGACCTCGACCACGGAGGCGCGCTTGAGCGATGCCAGCGCGTTGATGACGGCGGCGAGCTCCATGCGGTTGTTCGTGGTGTCCGGTTCGCCGCCAAACAGCTCCTTCTCGTGCGCGCCGACGCGCAGGAGCGCGCCCCATCCGCCCGGACCGGGATTTCCCTTGCACGCCCCGTCCGTGTAGATCCGGACCGTTTCAGTCATCGCTCGCGTCGTGCTCGCGGGGCACGGCACGCGCCACGCGTGGCCGCAGGGTCCCGGATTCGATGCGTCTCAACACAGGGCGGTCGCGCGGCACGGTGGACCGCCGCATGGAATCCCGGCGCGCCATGGGCGCCAGCGCCCGCACCCGCTGCTTGCCGTTACGCCAGCCCGGCGCAACGAGTCGCATGCTGATGGTGCGCTTCTTTGCGCGCACGACGTAGATGCCGCCGGCAATCGACCACCATCGGTCTCCCGCCTTCTCCATGAATGCAAAGCGCTTCAGCCACTTCGCGTGGCCGAATGGTGGGGCGTAACACCCGAACTTTCCGCCGTTCAGCTCGAACCCGAGCAGCTTCAGCCAGTCACGAAGCCGCAGCAGCCCGATGAAGTCTCCGCACCAGGGAAAATGCGGCCTCCGACGGCCGACCGTGCGCTTGAGGCCCCAGAGGCTCATCGGATTGAAACCCGAGATCACGATGTGTCCTTCGGGCATGAGCACGCGCTCGGCCTCGCGCAGGATGTCGTGCGGATGCTCGCTGAACTCGAGCACGTGCGGCAGCAGCACCAGATCCAGGCTCTGCGATGCAAAGGGCAGCAGGCTCGGCTCCCCGCGCACGTCGCACCCCGCGGCGTGGCCCGCGTGCAGCCGCTGCGGCATCCGGTTCGAGCGCAGGAAGTCGATTTCGGGGAGGCCGACCTGCAGCGCGTTGAACCCGAAGACGTCCTCCACCGCGCTGTCGTACTGCCCCCGTTCCCACCCGAGCACATACGCGCCCTTCGGTGTCTCGAACCATTCGGAAAGCGTGGATTTCGGCATTGGCTGTGGCACGAGCCGGATTATCTCGCGAAGGCGCGGTGCGCGCTTGCAGCGGGCCATTCGGGGTCGATGCGTGCGCGGGCGCGACCGGTCGGTTCGTCGCGTACGATTCGGCGACCCGAGCGGGAATATTCCACTCGCGGCGAGCGGCTTCGCCTCGTCTTCATCTCGAGTAAGGCGCTGTTATTCCTTGACCTGATAGGGCTCGGCCGATAGCATTGCCGCGCGCTCGGGAGGACCTCGGGAGGACCATTGCAGGTACGGCGGATCATTCGGGGATTACTCGGCATGGCACTGCTGTGTGCAGCGCCGCTCGCGCTCGCGATCGATCCCATCCTCCACAATCTTCCGATCCTCCTTCCCGATGAGGTGCCAGCGGGCGCGCCCCTTCTCGTTACGCCCCGCGTGCCCACCACGGAGAACCCGGCCGAAGTCGGGGTGACCGACGTCACCGACTTTGGTGCGTGGCCCAACGGCTTTCCGCCCGCCGGCCCTCCTGGAGATCTCTGGCAGCGGATCCGGGAGGGGTTCGCGATGCCGAATCTGGAATCTCCCGTGGTCGTGCGCCAGCAGGCGACCTACGCGCGCAGCCCGACGCAGATCAGTACGATGGTGGAGCGCAGCCGTCGATATCTCTTCTACATCGTCGAGGAGATCGAGCGGCGCGGGATGCCCACCGAGATCGCGCTCCTGCCGATGGTGGAAAGCGCGTTCAATCCGATGGCCTACTCGCGCTCGCATGCGTCGGGCCTGTGGCAGTTCATCCCGTCCACCGGAAAGAATTACAACCTCGATCAGAACTGGTGGTATGACGATCGCCGCGACATCCTGGCGTCGACCAATGCCGCGCTCGACTACCTGCAGAACCTCTACCGCATGCACGGCGACTGGCATCTCGCGCTCGCGTCATACAATTTCGGCGAGAACGGGGTTGCGCGCGCGGTCCAGCGGAACCAGGCACGGGGCAAGCCGACGGATTTCTCCAGCCTGCAAATGCCGACGGAGACCCGCAATTACGTCCCGCGCCTGCAGGCGCTCAAGAACATCGTCGCGAACCCGGCGAAATTCGGCGTCGAGCTGGAGCCGATTCCCGACGCGCCCTACTTCGTCACGGTCACGCTCACGCGCGACATCGATCTGCGCGTCGCCGCCCGGCTTGCCGGAATGCCGGTGACCGAACTGATCGCCCTCAATCCGGGGCACAACCGCCCCGTGGTGTCCTCGGCAGTCGCCCCGACGCTCGTTCTGCCCGCGGAACGCGCCGACGCGTTCGTGCGCAATCTCGAGAGCCACGCGGAGCCGCTGTCGGCGTGGCAGACCTACCAGGTCAGGCACGGCGACGAGCTGGCGAAAATCGCCGCAGCACGCGGGATCTCGGAGGCCCGGCTCCGCCAGGTCAACGGGCTCGGCCGGTACGCGAGCGTAAAGCCCGGACACCAACTGCTGGTGCCGGCCGAGGGGGCCAGCATCGAGCCGGAGCCGCTGCCGCTCTTCCGGTCACCCTATACGACGCCGGCGGGCCCGACGGTCGTGTATCGCGTCAAGTCAGGTGACTCCCTCTGGAGCATCGCCCGTCGACACGGCGTGACGGTACCGGAGTTGCGCGCCTGGAACGGCCTCGACGGACAAACCCTGCGGCCGGGGCAAAAGCTCCTGATCGAGTTGCGCGGCAAGGGCGCCCCTCAGCTGGCGCGCCCCTCCTCTTCCTCGTAGAGGAAGCAGCTCACCGAGTGCGACGCCGACAGGCGCGTGCGCGCCGGATAGGTCGCACGGCAGCGTGCCTGCGCCTGCGGGCACCGCGGATGGAAATGGCAACCCTGCGGCGGAGATACCGGTGAAGGGAG
>JAABRB010000305.1 GCA_011391185.1 Betaproteobacteria bacterium | reverse complement strand
ATATCGCCGTGCCCGCCGGCACCGGGTCGGTTGCACGCTCACTGGCAAGAGAACTCGATTCGTTCGGCCCCTTCGTTGCCCGGACTTTGGCCAAACCCGATGACACCCTGCCCTCGCAGAATCTGCTCCTCGCGACGCAGTACGACTTCGTCGATGCCCGACATCCCGACCCAGGTGCCGTTCGCGCTGTGATCCACCAGCACGAACTTGTCGCGGCGGCGCTCGATATGAGCATGCAGCCGCGAGGCGCGCCGATCCGCGATCACGATCTCGCACGCCGCGTCACGCCCGAGCGTCACCGAAGCCGGACCACCGTCCTCGAGCACGAGATCACGTCCGTCGTGGCGAAGGACGAGCCGCGTGGCGGGCCCCGATCCGAAGCGCGTGCCCAGCATGGTCAGGTCTTCCCCTTCCTGCCACAGCACTTCGTAGATCGGCAATGCGGCTTCCTTGCCCTTCACCGGAACGCGGTCGAGCAGTCGCGTATGCTCGCGTGCCGCCGATGGCAGGCGGCTGATCGTGTCCTCGGTCGTGAGAATCTGCGCGACGCGCGCAAGTCCGGCAACCCGCGCCGCGACGTTCACCGTGTCGCCGTAGAGATCGCCGGCGCTCGCGATCACGGGACCGAAATGGCAGCCGATGTGGATCCCCAGGTCCAGCTTGCCTATCGCACGCTGTCCCTCGATCCGCTCCTGCATGGCGCGTGCCGCGCCGAGAGCCGTTTCCACGACGTCGAACGCACACATGAGGCCGTCGCCCACGCCCTTCACGACTCGCCCGCCCGACTCCTCGGTGACGCGCTGCAGTATCGCGAGCACCTGGGCGACGCGATCGAGCGCCGGCGCATCCCCCAGCTTCTCGTAGAGCCGCGTGCTCCCGCTGATGTCCACGAAGACTACGGCGCATTGACTCTGAACCGACTCCATCGCGCACTCCTCTGGACCGCCGTTGTGCGAGTATACGGGAGGGTTTGATCGCGGCGGCCGAATACGGCGCGGCGCGGTCTTCTCCGGCGAAAGTGCCGAGACCAGATTGACAGCCTTTCAGGCGACCGCCTACAGTAGGGAGTTTGTACGGTCGGCGACCGGTCGATGAGGGTCGACGGCATTGCGAACGGCGGTTTTTCGGGAGACATCCGCTTGCACGCAATATCATCGGTATGCGGCGCACTCGCCTTCCTGGCGTCGCTTTTCTTCCCACTCGCGGCTGCGGCCCACGAGTTCGTAGCGACGGTGACGCTGGCCGAAGACGAATCTGTGCTCATCGACGGCAACCGCGGACTTGTGCCCGCCGCGGGCGTGCGATTGCGTCACAGCGGCATCATTCAGACCGGGGCGAAAGCGCTCGTGCAGCTCGAAACCGACGATGGCGTCGTGCTGGAACTGGGTCCCGCGACCCGGTTCCTGGCGGATCTGCCGTACCGGCGCGGAGAGGAGCCCGTCATCGGCCCCCACTACCTGCTCCGGGGGTGGGTCAAGTTCACCGTTCCCAAGCGCGCGGCGGGGCTGCCGCATCGAGTCAACACGCCGTTCTTCGATCTGGTGATCACCACGGGAATCGCGGTGATGCAGATCACGGCCGACACTGGGCAGTTCTTCACGGAAAGTGGCGAAGGCATCGTCGTCGAGCCGTCCGGTCACACGACCGCGCGGGTCGTCGTGCGCGCAGGACGCTCGTATTCACGCAAGGCCGGACAAAAGGGCACTCTCGCGGACCGGCCCGCCGCGGCATTCATCCAGGCCATGCCCCCCGCGTTCCGGGACACGTTGCCGCCGCGCCTTGCAACCCTGAAGGTGCGCGATGTCACGCCCAAACCGGGGCCGGATTTCGCCTACGCGGACGTCGCGGACTGGCTGAATGGGGATATGGAAGTTCGGCAGGCGCTGGTGACGTACATGCGTGCGAAGGCGAGCGATCCCGAATTTCGCGCGGCACTGATCCAGAACATGCAGCATCATCCGGAATGGAACGCCGTTTTGGGGCGCTAGCGGCGACGTCGGCGAAAGCCCCGCGATACTGCGCCACCTCGGGCGCGCTACGGAGACACGATATGGGCAGGAGCAGGACCAAGAGGAGGTACGAATGAAACTCATCCTGAAGTTCAACCTGGTTTTCATCGTGGTGTTCCTCGCTGGTCTGGCGGCCGCCGGCTACGTCTCCTGGACGCTCCTGCAGCAGAACGCGCGCGACGAGATCGTGCAGAACGCACGGATCGTGATGGAGGCCGCGCTCTCCACCCGCAGCTACACGTCCGACCAGGTGGGGCCGCTGCTCGTCACGCAGATGAAATACACCTTCCTGCCCCAGTCGATTCCGGCCTATTCCGCGACCGAGATCCTGAGCGGGCTCAAGAAGAACTTCCCCGAGTACAGCTACAAGGAGGCCACGCTCAATCCCACCAACCCGCGCGATCGGGCGGCCGACTGGGAGTCCGACGTCGTCAACCAGTTTCGCGGCGGCAGCGATGGCCGCGAGCTTGTCGGGGAACGCGACACACCAACCGGGCGCTCCCTCTACATCGCCCGGCCGATCAAGATCGCCAATCCGGCATGCCTGACCTGCCATTCGACGGTGGACGCGGCACCAAAGACGATGGTCGATCGCTACGGGCCGGCGAACGGGTTCGGATGGCGGCTGAACGAGGTGGTCGGCGCGCAGATCGTGTCGGTGCCGATGGCCGTGCCGATTCGCCGCGCCGAGGCGGCATTTCGCGTGTTCATGATCTCGCTCGCGGTCGTTTTCCTGACGATAGGCCTCGCGTTGAACGTGATGCTCTGGAGAATGGTCATTTACCCGGTCTCGCGCCTGTCGAAGATCGCCGACGAAGTGAGCCTCGGCAACCTCGAAGCACCGGAATTCACGGTGCGAAGCCGCGACGAGATCGGCACCCTGGCGCAGTCGTTCGATCGAATGCGCAAGAGCCTGGTGCAGGCGATGAAGATGCTCGACGCGTGAGGCGATTGGCAAGGAGGATGGCGTTGACGGGATATCTACGCGCATGAACCAGCCCGTGCGCTTCGGGAAATACGAAGTCACCGAGGTGCTCGGCAAGGGGGCAATGGGCGTTGTTTACAAGGCGTTCGATCCCAACATCCGTCGCCCGGTCGCGATCAAGACCATCCGCAAGGAGCTCATCGACGACGACCGGGCGGGGACGCTCGTCGCACGCTTCAAGAACGAGGCGCAGGCGGCGGGCAGGCTCTCGCACCCTGGCATCGTCGCGGTGTACGAGTACGGCGAGGATGACGATGTCGCCTACATTGCGATGGAGTACGTGCAAAGCAATCCGCTGCGCGAGTACTTCAATCGTGGGACGCGCTTCGAGGAGCGCGACGCCGTCAGCGTCATGGCGCAGCTCCTCGATGCGCTCGAGTACGCGCACGAACAGGGTGTCTGGCACCGCGACATCAAGCCGGCCAACATCCTCATCATGACCAACGGCCGGCTGAAGGTCGCGGACTTCGGCATCGCCCGGATCGACACGTCAAACCTGACGCAAACCGGCGCCGTGATGGGGACGCCCGGCTACATGGCGCCGGAGCAGTACGCCGGCCAGTCGGTCGATTGGCGCGCCGACATATTCTCCGCGGGTGTCGTCCTGTACCAGTTGCTCACCGGCGCGCGCCCGTTCAGCGGACGGGCCGAGACCGTTGCGTTCAAGATCTGTTACGAGAACCCGCCTTCCCCGTCGCAGCTCGATGCGACGCGCGGCTGGGAACGCTACGACCCCGTGATTGCGAAGGCGCTGGCCAAGGAGCCCCAGGACCGGTACCCGACGGCTGCGGAGATGCGTGCTGCGATCCTGGAGGCCTACGCTGCACCGGTCAGTCCGGCGCTTTCCGAGGAGACGATCATCACCGAGCCGACACAGCCCGTCGGCATACACGAGCCCAGCATACCTTCGCGCTCGCATTCGGATTCCATGCCGACGCCGGCGGCCAGCATGCCGCCGCCGACCGGCTGGGACGGGTCAGTGCTCAAGAGCGTCGAGGAGCAGCTCGCGCGTACCGTCGGACCGGTCGCGAAAGTAATGGTCAAGCGGGCCGCGCAGCGCACGACGGACCTCGACCGGCTCTACACCCTGATCGCCGAAACGCTCGCTTCACCGGAAGAGCGCAACGCGTTTCTCGCAAACCGCCCCAAGCGCGCGCCGGCTCAGCCGCAGGGCACGATCTCCGCGACGCGGACCAGCCTTACACGGACCGGCGCGACGCGCGCGGGCGGAACGCGCACAACGAATGTTTCCGCGCAACTCACCCCGGAACTGGTCGAGCAGGCGGCGCGCGCCCTGACGCCTTATCTCGGGCCCATCGCGAAAGTCGTCGTGAAACGCACATCGGCCGCGACGCAGAATACGCAGGAGTTCTACCAGCTCCTTGCTGCCGAGCTCCCCTCCGAGAAAGACCGCGCAGGATTTCTCCGCGCCGTCGGCGCGATGTACTGATCCCGGCCGATCGGCCGGATTCGACGACGGAGCAGTCGTGTTTTTAACCCCTCCTTTTCAAGGAGGGGTGCCGCCGGAGGCGGCGGGGTGGTTGTGTCTTTGATCAGCGCATCACACCACCCCGGCGCTTCGCGCCACCCCTCCTCAGCGA
>JAABRB010000304.1 GCA_011391185.1 Betaproteobacteria bacterium | reverse complement strand
ATCTTGGCTATCCGGGCACCCTCGGTGGGGGATTCGCCGACTATCTGATCGGTGATCCGGTGGTCACGCCGATCGAAGCGGCCGAACACTACGCCGAGAAGCTCGTGCTTCTTCCCGACGCCTATCAGCCCAACGATCGCAAGCGAGTGATCGACGCACCGGCGCCGCGCCGTCATTACGGTCTCCCGGATCGAGGTCTGGTGCTGTGCTGCTTCAACCAGACCTACAAGCTCAGTCCCGCGATCCTCGACGTGTGGTGCGAGGTGCTCGCCGCCACGCCCGATGCGGTTCTCTGGCTGTACGAGTCCCGGCCGCTTGCGACGGCCAATCTGCAGCGCGAGATCAGTTCGCGCGGCATCGATTCGGGGCGCCTCGTGGTCGCCAAGGGACTGCCCTTGGCGCAGCACCTGGCGCGCGTGTCCTGTGCCGATCTGTTCCTCGATACTTATCCGTACTGCGCCCACACGACTGGCAGTGACGCGCTTTGGTCGGGTGTGCCGCTGGTGACCCTCGCGGGCGAAACATTCGCCTCGTGCGTTGCGGCGAGCCTGCTGCGCGTGGCCGGGCTTGGCGAGCTCGTGACGCGATCGGTCGCCGATTATCGCGCGCTCGTCCTGGACCTCGTCTCGAACCGTGACCGGCTGCAAGCGATACGCGTGCGGCTTGCGGCGGGACTGGCAACCTCGCCTCTATTCGACAGCCTCCGGTACACAAGGCACCTGGAACGGGCCTACAGCGCGATGTGGGAACGCCGCCTCGCGGCGCTCCCACCCGCGCATATCGTGCTGTCCCCTGGCGGCGGGTAACGCACCGCTCACTGGTTCACCGGCGACGTCGCGTCGAGCTCCTACGGGGTCAGATCCTTGATCTGTTCCTCGGGAGAGTGCTGGAATAAGCCCATCCGCAGCCACTTCGAGCAGAGGTTGCTGAGGGGCGCGGGAGATGGATAAAAAACTGGACAAAAAAAGCGGGCCCGGAGGGCCCGCCTTGATCGATGACCCGTGCAGGTCAGTCGGTACGGCAGGACGACGGCTCGTACTTGGACGGCGAAACCGCACAGCTCCACATCACGGTGTTGGCCGTGGCGTTCCAGCTGGGCATGAGCGTCACCGCGATCCCGGACGTGCCCATGACGGTGTCGACGCCGGAGATCACGACGTTGCCACTGGTGGAGACAGTACCCGCCGAGATCTTGCCGCCGGCGGCGATCGTCAGCCCTGAGCCCGACTGGGTGAGGCTATTCAGCTGCTGCGCACCTTCGGTCACCGAAGTGCGAACCGCACTGGCGGCGAGGATGAGCTCGGACGTCCGTGCACGAATCGTGTAGTCCTGATACGCCGGCAGCGCGATCGCCGCCAGAATACCGATGATCGCGACCACGATCATCAGTTCGATCAGGGTGAAACCCTTTTGAATCGCCTTCATGACTTCTCCTCTACGGTTGGTGATAAGCGGCAGCAAACAAACCGCCACACCCCCCTTTGAGCAAGCCCCATGCCATCCGGGTACCGACTCGACGCCTTAATATAACGCATTGTTTATTATTGGAAAACTGGCGCAGGTTCGGGTGCGCCGGATTTCGTGTGGCGTATGTCACGCGCCGGCCGGGTCCCGACCCGCGCGAAGGTGACGTAATTGGGCAGTCGACTGGCGCTCCGCGTCGCCGACGCCGCCGATATCGCCGCGCGGCCTGACTAAAGGGGGATGGCGGGGACGGTCTGCCGACCGACCGCGGCGGAGAGCTCCCTGGCCACCCGCTCGATCAACGGTCGCCAGTCGCCGAGACGGGCTTGCCGGAAGAGGCGCACGGACGGATACCAGGGCAGCGACTCGCCCCTGCGCAGGTAGCGCCACTCCGGGACCGCCGGCACCATGACCCAGACCGGCTCCCCGAGCGCGCCCGTGAGATGGATGAGCGAGGTGCACACCGACAGCACGAGATCGAGGGCGCAGACGAGGGCCGCCGTCTCGTCGTAGTCGTCAATCGCTTCCTGCCAGTGCGCGATTTCGGCGCCGGTTTCGTTCCGGAACGCCGCGAGATCTTCCGCGACCTTTCCATACTGAAGGCTGATGAAGCGGCATTTCTCGACCCCCAGGATCGGCCGCCAGAGGTGGGCCGGTAGGCTGCGCGCCGAGGATCGCGTCAGGCGCGTGCCACCCCGCCAGGAAATGCCGACCTTGAGGCCGGGACCCAGCGCGTCCAGCCGGGCGCGCCAGCGCGCAACCTTTTCCGGATCGGGTTTCAGATAACCGGTATGGCGCGGGAAGTCCGGCCACGTGTTGCGCATCAGCGATGGCAGGGTCCCTGCCGGAACCTGGTAGTCGACGCACCCAAGCTCCCGCAGCCACGGCGGCTCGTGACTGCGCGCCGCGGGGACGATCTGCGCCTGCGGAAATGACCGCCTGAAAAGCAGTTCGAGGCGACTGTCGCACTCGACCACGCAATGCCCGGCGCGGCCGATCAACTCCGGCAGACAGGATGCGAACATGATCTCGTCACCCAGGCCCTGCTCGCAGAACACGAGCAGCGTCTTTCCGGCAAGCGGCTCGTTGCGCCACTCCGGAAACGGCAGCGCGCGCAAGGCGACGCCGTGCGAGTGGAAACGATACCGGTAATCCGCCCACCCTTCCGGAAAGCGCTCCGAGGCGAGGAGATAGTGCGCACGATTCCAGCGCGCCTCGAAGTTGTTCGGCTCGTAGCGCAGCACGTGATCGAACATCGCCGCCGCCTCCTCGAAGCGACCCAGGTGCAGGTAGCAATTGCCCAGATCGAGCCGCGTCAGGAAGGCCGAGTCCGGCGTCATCGCCACGACCCGTTCGGCGAGCGGCAGCGCCTCGGCGAAGCGCTCCTGCAGGAAGAGCACGTGGCGCAGCGAGTTGAGTGCCTCGGGGGCATCCGGAGCCAGATCGACAGCGTGTTGCGCGAGCTCGAGCGCCTCGTCGATGCGGTTCGCCTTGTCGAGCACCGTCACCAGCTCGAGGTTCGACGGCAGATGATCCGGATCGATCTCGATTGCACGCCGCAATGCGGCTTCGGCGCCGGACAGGTTGCCTTGCAATCCGCACGCGCACGCGAACTCGAAGTGCGCATCGACCGACTGGGGCGCAAAATGAACCGCGAGCTCCAGGTGCTCGCTCGCCGCTTCCAGTTCGTGCTGCATCCTGAGCATGGTGCCGAGGAAGAGGTGCGCGTCGGCGAAGTCGGGAGCGACATCCGTCGCCCGTTCTAGGCAGGCACGCGCCTGCTCCGACGCCCCTTGCTGCGCGAGGGATTTCGCGAGCAGCACGAGCGCGCGCGGGTGGTCCGCTGCCGCATTCAGCACTTCCCGGCACCCTGCCTCGCACCGTGCCGCATCCCGGTCCGCCAGCGCACGCTCGGCGTCCGCAAGTGCTTCTTCCCAGGGATCGGAGGCCCGTTCGGGAGCGACGCTCGGGGCGGACGCGACCTCGGTCGAGCGCTTCCGCTTGAGCCACGCGAGCATCAGCGGGCCGGATCGGGCGCGAAGGATGCGATTTCGTCGCCGACTTTCCCGATCGCCGGCAGCCAGTCCCCATGCGCGGGCTGCCGGAACATCCGCGCCGAGCCGTACCACGGCAGGCGCTCGCCATCACGCAGATACCGCCACCCGGACGCGGCGGGAACCAGGACCCACACCGGACGATCCAGGGCGCCGGCAAGGTGGACCGCCGAACCGCAAACCGAGATCACGAGATCGAGGCCCGCCATGATTCCGAGCGTGTCCTCGACCTTGTTCGCCGCGTCCCGCCAGTATGCAATCGGGATCTTGTGGGAGCGCTCGAACGCCGCGAGCTCCGCTGCAACGTCGCCATGCTGCAGACAGACGTAGCGAACTTCAGGTTCGCGCAGCAACGGCAGCAGCGTGTTCAGCTCGAGTGAGCGAAACATCTGCCCGGTCTTGTAGAGTCCGCCCCGCCATACGAGCCCGACACGTAGCCTGCCGCCGAGCTCCTCGAGCTGCGCTCGCCATCGGGCCGCGCGCTCCGGATCCGGATGCAAATATCGTCCGCGCTGCGGAAATGCCGGCCACTCGTTACGGAAGAACCCGGGCAGGCTCCCCATCGGAACGTGGTAGTCGGCCGACGCAATCTCGGGGGCGACGTCCGGCGCGCTCATGTGCTCGAATGCGCGCACTCGCGCCCTCGGAAACGATCGTTGTAGCAGACCAACGACCCGTTTTTCCGCGAACACCAGCACGCTCCGGGCTCGCTCGATCACATCCGGCAGGCAGGAAGCGAACATCACGACATCACCGAGGCCCTGCTCGGCATAGACGAGCAGCGTTCGACCCGTGAGATCCTCACCCCGCCAGACCGGGTTGGGAAAGGGGCGCACCGGGGACGCGCGGCCCCGTAGCCGGTACTCGTAGTTGGACCATCCCGCGGCGAAATTTCCCAGCCACAGATCGAGCTCGCCGAGTCCGGCGTGTGCCTCGGCGTGCTCGGAGTCCGACGCGAGCGCACGCTGATAGTGCTGCCGCGCCACGGCTTCCTCGCCTTGACGGTGCGCGACTGATCCGAGCGCGACATGCGTGTCCGCGCTTGCCGGCTCGCTCTCGAGCACCTGGAGCAGGTGCTCG
>JAABRB010000303.1 GCA_011391185.1 Betaproteobacteria bacterium | reverse complement strand
GCTCCCGGCCGGCCACTCTGGCCGCGCAATCACGCGGCCCGCGACGTGTTGAGCATCCCCAGGAAATCAAGCGACGAAACCGAGCGCACGTCGTGGTTCAGCCGACTGAGGCAGGGCCTCAGGAAGACCGGCGCGCAGCTTTCCGGACTGTTCAGCGGCGGGCGCATCGACGAGGCGCTCTTCGCGGACCTCGAGGCGGCGCTGCTCAGCGCCGATGCCGGCGCCGATGCGACCGAATACCTGCTCGGCGCGCTGCGCGCGCGCGTCAGGCGCGACCGTCTCGAAACTTCGGCCGAGCTCCAGGAGGCCCTTTCCGGAGAGCTCGAGGCACTGCTCGCGCCGCTGGAAACCGTCGTGACCGCGGACGGACACACGCCGTTCGTTATCATGCTGGTCGGAGTGAACGGCGCAGGCAAGACGACCTCGATCGGCAAGCTCGCGAAGCTCTACAGCGACGACGGCAAGGCCGTGATCCTTGCCGCAGGCGATACCTTCCGCGCGGCCGCCCGTGAGCAGCTCGCCGCATGGGGCGAGCGGAACGCCGTGGAGGTGATCGCCCAGCAGGGCGGTGATGCGGCTGCCGTGATCTTCGACGCGATTCACGCGGCGCGCGCCCGCGGCGCGGATGTCCTGATCGCGGACACGGCCGGGCGTCTGCCGACCCAGCTGCACCTGATGGAGGAACTGAAGAAGGTGAAGCGTGTCATGGCCAAGGCGGAGCCGACGGCCCCCCACGCCATCTGGCTGGTCCTCGACGCGAACACGGGGCAGAACGCGCTCAACCAGGTCAAGGCGTTTGACGATGCGCTCGGCCTCACGGGACTGATCATGACGAAGCTCGATGGCACGGCACGCGGCGGCGTGGTGGCCGCGATCGCGCGCGTCCGGCCGCTTCCGATCGTGTTCATCGGCGTGGGCGAGGGCATCGACGATCTCCGCCCCTTCTCCGCGCGCGAATTCACGCAGGCATTGCTGAGCAAGCCGGGGGGCGAGCGGACCGGACCATAGCCCTCGGGGCCGCGGTCCCGTTTCCGTCGCTCCTTCGCCAGGGCCTGCCGGGCCACGCGCCACACCCGCGCGCGACCCACGCCAACTTTCCATGATCATCAGCCTCAGCCGCATCAACAAACGCTACCCGGGCGGCTACGAAGCGCTCCGGGACGTATCGTTCGGCATCACGGCGGGCGAGATGGTTTTCGTCACCGGCCATTCCGGCGCCGGCAAGACGACCTTGCTGAAGCTCCTTCCGGGAATCGAGCGCGCGACCTCCGGGACGCTGCTCATCAACGGCCAGAACGTCGGCGCGCTGCGGGTGCGTGCGATTCCGTACTTGCGGCGGAGCATTGGTCTCGTTTTCCAGGACCAGAAACTCCTGCACGACCGTTCAATATTCGAGAACGTGATGTTTCCGCTGAGCGTGACCGGCCAGCCGCCGCGCGAGGCCGCCCGCCGGGCGCGCGCGGCCCTGGCCAAGGTCGGCCTGCTCGACCGGGAGAAGGCGCGACCCATCACGCTGTCCGGCGGAGAGCAACAGCGCCTCTGCGTGGCACGCGCTGTCGTGAATCGGCCGTCGATCCTGATCGCCGACGAACCGACTGCGAATCTCGATTCGGACTCCGCGCAGGAAATACTCGAAATTTTCCGCGCGTTCAATCAAGTCGGCGTCACGGTTCTGGTCGCCACGCACGATCAGGCACTCGTTTCGCGCTACGCGTCCCGCGTGATAGCGCTCGATCACGGTCGGCTCGCATCGTGACGCCGTGGCTTCGCCACCACGTGCAGAGTGCGATCGCTGCCCTGCGACGTCTCGGCCACGCGCCGCTGGCGCTCGCGCTCAACGTCGTCGCGGTCGGTATTGCCCTCGCGTTGCCCCTGGGCGGATACCTGATCCTGGAGAACCTCGGTGCAGTCGCCGGGCGCATCGGCGCTGAACCGCAGCTCTCGGTGTTCTTCGCCACGGACGCCGGCAAGGCCGAGATCGACCGCGTCGCAGCGGAGCTGAAGCGCGCGCCGGGTATCCGGGCAGTCCGCTTCGTGTCTCGCGACGAGGCGCTGCGCACGATCCAGCAATCAGACGGCATCGCGGATATCGTCGCGACGCTCAAGGGCAATCCCTTGCCTGACGCCTTTGTCGCCGATCTCGCGCCCGGAGAGACCGTCGCGGCCGAGCAGCTCGCCGCGGTGCTGAGGGATCTGCCCAAGGTCGCCCGGGTCCAGTTCGATGCAGCCTGGGCACAGCGCGTCGGCGTGATGCTGCGATTGGGCCGATTGGCGGTCGGGCTGCTGGCCGCCATGCTGGCGGTTGGACTGGTGGCCGTCACGTTCAACGCCGTACGGTTGCAGATTCTTACCCGGCGGGACGAGATCGAGCTCGCCGGGCTGGTCGGTGCGACGAATGCGTACATCCGCCGCCCCTTTCTCTACCAGGGCGCCACGCTGGGCCTGCTCGGGGGACTGGCCGCGGCCGCGATCATGCTCGGGACGGCCGCACTCCTCGACCGCGAAGTCACCAACGTCGCACAGGCCTACGGCTCGGAATTCCGGCTGCGACTGCTTCCGGCGCGCGATTGGGCCGCCGTGCTGGGTTTTTCGGCGGTCATAGGCTGGGCTGGCGCCTATGCTTCTGTAAGTAGGTACTTACATTCCTCTAATGTGGAATGACTCGGATCGTGACCTCGGTCCCCCGAACCAACGACCGCATTAGCACTCAAAGGATGAGACTGCTAAAATCGACCATGGAGGTGACCTGCCTTGACTGCTAACACCCTGAATCTGCCTGTCCCGTCCGCGGTGGGCAGCCTGGATCAATACGTCCAGGTCGTGAACCGCTTTCCGATGCTCAGCGTCGAGCGCGAGCAGGAGTTGGCGCGCCGGTACCGGGACAATGAGGACTTGGACGCGGCCCGAGAGCTCGTTCTCTCGCACCTGCGGGTGGTGGTGGCGATCGCCCGCAATTACCTGGGCTACGGCCTGCCCCACGCGGACCTGGTCCAGGAGGGCAACATCGGCCTGATGAAGGCCGTGAAGCGCTTTGACCCCGATCGGGGCGTGCGGCTCGTGTCCTTTGCGATCCACTGGATCAAGGCCGAGATCCACGAGTTCGTGCTCAGGAACTGGCGGCTGGTGCGGATTGCCACGACGAAGGCGCAGCGCAAACTCTTCTTCAACCTGCGCAGCATGAAACCGGGTCTCGATCCCCTGTCGCAGGCCGAAATCGCGGCCATGGCGAAGACCCTGGGGGTCAAGCCGCAGGAGGTCGCCGAGATGGAGGTCCGCCTTGCGGGCCGCGAGACGCCTCTCGAGCCGAGCGATGACGATGAGGCGCGCAGCTTCGCGCCGATTGCCTATCTGGCGGATCCGAAAGACGAACCATCGCAGGCGCTCGAAGCAGAGGAAACCGAGCGCCTTCGCGCCGGAGGTCTGGTCAGCGCGCTCGAGAGCCTTGATCCGCGCAGCCGCCGCATCATCGAGACGCGCTGGCTCCGGGAGAAGGACAGCGCGACGTTGCAGGACCTCGCCGAGGAGTTCAACGTTTCCGCCGAGCGGATTCGGCAGATCGAATCCAAGGCGATGCAAAAGATGCGCGGACTGCTTGCCGAAGACTGACGTTTCTGCATCACCGTTCCGAACGCGAATTCACGCCCGGCCGCGCGCCGGGCGTTTTCTTTCCGGCTCTCGCGGACACCGGTTCGACGCGCGCGGCGGACGTCTTCAGAGTATCGTTGTTCCTCAGTGCACGGCGGAATTCTCGTGAGTTCACTCAAGCCCCACATCATGGCCGCGATCGTCGCGCTGGCCATGGTGGTCGCCATCGTGTTGCTCGTTGCAACCTACCGGGAGAACGACTCGCGGGCCAGTTTGCCGCCGGATCGGGTAATGACGTTGTTCCCCGATCCGAAGCCACTCACGCCGTTTGCACTCTCCGACCATCGGCAACGGGATTTCGACCTGTCCCGCTTGCAGGGCAAGTGGACTTTCCTGTTCTTCGGCTTTACCCATTGCCCGGACGTCTGTCCGACGACCTTGGCTGAAATGGCCCGCGTGCGTGACGAAATCGCCAGGAGTACGGCCGGTGCCAAAGATGTTCAGTTCGTCTTTGTCTCGGTGGATCCGGATCGGGATACGACCGGAAGGCTCGGCCAGTACGTCGGCCACTTTCATGCGGACTTTGTCGGCGTGACAGGCGACGACGCGCAGATTCGCAACCTGGCCGGCCAGCTTGGAGCAGCGTATCGGGTCGAGGCCACACCGGATGTGGAAAACTATCCCGTCTATCACGCCGCGGCGGTATTCCTGCTGGATCCGCGGGCTCGCTATCATGCGGTGTTCACATCGCCCCACGTGGCGGAGGCGATCAGCAGGCGTTTCAAGGTGCTGCGCGAGCTCGAAGGAACCCGAGGGACATGAAATGGCGCATTCCGGCCCTGGCCGGCCTGCTGATTCTGGTGCTTTCCCCCGTCACCCCTGGGCGCGAAGCGGCCGACGTCACCGCACGCGATGCCTGGATACGGGAAACGCCGCCCGGCGTCGCCATGATGGCGGGGTACATGTTGCTGCAAAACCATTCGTCACGGCCACAGGTCCTCCAGGCCGCGCGGAGCTCCGGCTTCGAGACCG
>JAABRB010000302.1 GCA_011391185.1 Betaproteobacteria bacterium | reverse complement strand
GTCGGTCGTCGTCGCGCGCGCCGGCCCGCCGGCGCGGGATTGGCAGTCCGGATGCATTTCCAGCATCACGACCCCGCTCAGTTGTGCGCGGGTGGGTCCCACCTCGCGCGGCCGTCGTCGTCGCCTGCCATCAGTCGAGGCGGACCCAGCTTCGCGATTTCGTAGCCGCGCGGGTGGCTGCGATTGGGGCTGTCGGTGAAGAAATGCGGCACCTTGCGCGGCGGTAACCATCGAACCAGACGCCCGCGCAGCTTGAGCGCCCCGCGAACGAGCGCCCGCGCCACTGGCAGCGGCCGGGGAAAGCCGAAGGCCTCGAGCATCGAGTCATCAAGAATCGCGTAGATGGCCCGGCGCACCAGAGGCGCCATGGAACGCGGCGCCCATGATGCGAAGAGATCCCGCGTCGCGGATCCGATCCGCTGGTTGGTCTCGGCGAACCTGAAGCAGGCCTTCTCGTAGTCGGCGGCCCACTGCGCGAACGCCTCGTCGCTCGGTGGTATGTCGCGAATCGCCATGCGCTCGCCCACCGCGCGCCAGAAGAAGTAGTAGGCGAGACGCTCGTGGCTGCAAAGCTTCCGCCACCCGAACGCATCAATCCAGCGGATCGGCTCGTAAATGAAGGTCGCGAGCACGTACAGGAAATCGTCGTTGGCGATCTTGAAATGGCCATGCGCCCAATTGATCCGCTCGAGCGCCTCCTTGCCGCGCCCGCTCTCGTAGCCCCACTCGCACATTTCCGCGATCAGGATCGCAGTGTCGTCGTAACGACGCTGCGCGTTGCGTTGGAACTCGCCGGTCCGATCGAGCAGCGCGGAAATGCTGGGAACGCAGTACGTCCGATAGAGCGCGATCTCGAGGGCCCGGACGGAGTCCCATGGAAACTCGTAGCCGAACGAAAGATGCATGATGCGCTGGTGGTCCCGTTCCGGATCCAGTCGCCGGATCTGATTCAGAATGTCAAAGCGGCCCATGGGCGCGCTCCAGCACCATCTTCAGATTGCGCAACGCGCGCTGCGATTGCCGACTCAGCATCCAGCACGCCACATTGCGATCAAGCGCTCGCCAGGGCCAGCGACGGGAGCGGAATTCGAGCGTGCGGTGAAATCGGCATCCGGTGGCAATCGGTTCGAGACGGTACGCGATGCGCGCAGCGCCGTTCTCGGTCGAGGTCGAGATCACCCACAGCCGCGGCCGCTCGCAGGCCAGCACGGTCCAGAGCGCATCGAAGCGCCTTCCGACGGCGCGGATGCTCTCCAGCATCGTATCGCCTGTGACCAGCGGACGCGACGGGACGCCGCGCACCGAAGCGGTCGCCGGATGCCACGTGTGCCAAAGCGAGGCGTTGGTGACGAAGTCGAACGCGCGCTCCAGGGCACAGGCAATCTCGGTCCCGGTTTCGATGCGCACCGCGGTCGGATCGTTCGCGTCCGGCGGCCATCGGAAAAAGTCGGGACTCATCGCAAGACATGAAACTACCGCTTCGTGCGCTTCGGTCCGGCCTTCTTCGGCGCGTTTTTGAGCTCGGTCTTCGAGAAGTACCAGTCGGCCGTCTCATAGCCGGCCTTGACGCGAGCGTCGGCGTCGGTCGTCGTCGCGGGCGCCGGGACGATGACTTCCTCGCCGGGCTTCCATCCCTCCGGCGTCGCGACCGCGTGTGCGTCGCTCGTCTGCAGCGCCTCGAGCAGCCGGAGAAATTCATCGACGGAGCGGCCGTTCGTCATCGGGTAGTAGACGAGCGCGCGGATCTTGCCCTCCGGGTCGATGAAGAAGGTCGCGCGCACGGTCGAGGTGTCGCTCACGCCCGGCTGAATCATTCCGTAATCGTGCGCCACCTGCATCGAGAGATCCTCGATGATCGGGAACGGGATGTCGACGCCGAACTTCTCCTTGATGTTGCGGACCCACGCGATGTGCGCATAGTTGCTATCGATCGACAGGCCGAGGAGCTCGCAGTTGAGCGCGCGGAATCGCGGGTGGTTCCGCGCGAAGGCGATGAACTCCGTCGTGCACACCGGCGTGAAATCCGCAGGATGCGAGAACAGAACCAACCACTTGCCGCGGTAGTCTTCCAGCGACCGCGGACCATGCGTCGTCTTCGCCGTGAAGTCGGGCGCCAGCTCGCCGATGCGCGGCAGTCTCGTTTTCCAGACATTTTCCATGACCAACTCCCTCGTAGGACTCAATTCTTGAACCGGGCAATGATTTCCGGCGGTATCACGCCCGCCCGCATGCCTTCCGGATCGCGCGGGTCACGCAGGCCCCATACCCGCACTTCCTGTCCCTCGACGATGATCCGGCCATTGTTGTGCACCCGGTGCTCGACGATGAAAACTTTGTTGCGCCACTCACCGACCCAGGTCTCGAACGTGATCGTGTCACCGAAGCGGGCGGGACCCATGAACTTCGCCGACGCGTCGACGAGCGGCACACCGGCCAACTTGTACTGGGGGTACATCTCCGGCCACGGCAGCCCACGCTCGCGAAACATCCGCTCCGTCGCGCGATCGAACCAGTCGAAATAGCGCGGATAGAAGACTATTCGCGCGGGATCGCAGTCGGCGAAATCGACGATAATTTCAAGGCGTGACGGAGTCATTTGCTCTCGGGTTGCATGCCGGCGTCCCGGTGGCGGAGCCTGACCCGGGCAAGATGAGCCCGACTTTACCGCCCCGAGCGGACGCCGCCAAGCGCCGGCCACAGACGAGCGTCTCTTGCGACCCGCGTCGCGATTGCCCATTCTGCGCGACCAGCGTAGATTCGCCCGGCGAGTGCCCCGCCATGAAACGAGAGAAAGCCGCCAGCCGACCCCGCCATGACCAGCCTGTGCGCACGCCGGCCGGCGACGGCGTGTGGGGCAGCGATGCAATCGCGGCAGCGCTCCGCGCGCTGGACATTCCCTATCTCGCGCTCAATCCCGGCGCGAGTTATCGCGGCCTGCACGACAGCATCGTCAATCATCTCGGGAACACGCAGCCGCAGATGCTGCTCTGTCTGCACGAGGAAAGCGCCGTCTCCATCGCGCAGGGTTATGCGAAAGTCACCGACCGCATGATGGGCGTCGTGCTGCACTCGAACGTCGGGCTGATGCACGCCACCATGTCGATCTTCAACGCGTGGTGCGACCGGGTGCCCGTGCTCGTCCTGGGCGCGACGGGGCCATGGGATGCTGCCAGGCGCCGCCCGTGGATCGACTGGATCCATACGGTGTCCGACCAGGGCGCGCTCGTCCGCGACTACACGAAGTGGGACAACCAGCCCGCCTCGGTCCCTGCCGCCTACGAGGCGCTCATGCGCGCCGTGCAGATCGCGGACACCGCTCCGCGCGGGCCGACTTACGTGAATCTCGACGCCGCCCTGCAGGAGGCGAAGCTCGACGCGATTCCACCGCTTCCGGACGCCACGCGGTATCGCGCGCCCGATCCGGTGATGCCGGCGTCGCACCTCGTCGAGGCGGCCGCACAGCTGCTTTCCAAGGCGAGGAACCCGGTCATTCTCGCCGGCCGCGCGTCACGTGGTGAGACCGGCTGGCGGCAACGCGTATCGCTCGCCGAGAAGCTCCAGGCGCAGGTGCTGACCGACCTCAAGATGGCGGCCGCGTTTCCCACCGATCATCCGCTACACGCCGCGCCGCCCGGTGTCTTTCTCAATCCGGCGGCGGCCCGCGTGCTGCGCGACGCAGACGTGGTACTCGCGCTCGACTGGACCGATCTCGCCGGAACGCTCAAGCAGGCATGGGCCGACGAGCCTGTCGGCGCAAAGATCATCCGCGTATCGCCCGACGCCCACGTGCATCGCGGCTGGAGCATGGACTACCAGGGATTGCCGCCCGCGGACGTCTACCTCCTGTGCGAGGCCGACGCCGCCGTGCCCGCGCTGCTCGAGGCGGTGAATCCGCGCGAGCGTGCGCTCGCGCTGGCGCCGGCAGGAATTCCAGCCGCAGCGTCCGATGTCGTCTCGATCCGGGCGCTTGCGCAGGCGCTCGATGCGGCCACCCGCGATAAGGAAGTCTGTATCACCCGACTGCCGCTCGGGTGGAACGGCGAGTACGCGCACTTCCGGCATCCGCTCGACTACATCGGCCTGGAAGGCGGCGGCGGCGTGGGCGCCGGACCGGGCATCACCGTCGGCGCGGCGCTCGCGCTCAAGGGTAGCGGCCGCCTGCCCGTCGCGATCATGGGCGACGGCGACTTTCTCATGGGATGCACCGCGCTCTGGACGGCGGCACACTACCAGCTTCCCTGTCTGATCTTGGTCGCGAACAACCGGTCGTTCTTCAACGACGAACTGCACCAGGAGCGCGTGGCGAAAGCGCGCGGCCGCCCGGTCGAGAACCGGTGGATCGGCCAGCGGATCGACGAGCCGGACATCGATATCGCGATGATGGCACGCGCGCAAGGCGCCGAAGGGATCGGCCCGGTCGCGCGCATCGAGGAGCTTGCGCCGGCGATCGCGCGTGGCGTGCGCCTCGCGCAGGGCGGCGCAGTATGCGTCGTGGACGTGCGGGTGCTCCCCGGATACGACACCAACCTCAGCGGCTTCCAAAGCGCGCAGCGGCGCTAGCAACGCGCCGGAGCGCGGCGGACGATCCAATCATGCTTGCGGTCGAGAGTGTCACGAAGCGATTCGCCA
>JAABRB010000301.1 GCA_011391185.1 Betaproteobacteria bacterium | reverse complement strand
AGTTCGGCTTCAACTACCTGATCCGGCCTGATCTCGCGCTCGGCGTGACGGTCTACGGCAACGGCGGAATGAACACCAAGTACCCCGGGGATTCGATTCCCGCGGGCCGCTGCGGACCGGGCGCGCCGGCGTCGAACCTGCTCTGCGGACAGGGCAATCTCGGCGTCGATCTCTCGCAGCTCATCATTGCGCCCACGCTATCGTGGAAGTTCCACCCGCAACACTCCGTGGGAATCGCTCCGCTTTTTGCCTATCAGCGGTTCGAGGCCTACGGGCTGCAGCCCTTCGCCGCGATTTCCTCCAACCCTGCGAACCTGACGAACATGGGCCACGACACGTCGACGGGTTGGGGCGCCCGGATCGGGTGGACCGGCAAGATTGCGCCGACGGTGACCCTGGCCGCCACGTGGCAGAGCAAGATCTCGATGGGCAAGCTCGACAATTACCGCGGACTCTTCGCTGACCAGGGCGGCTTCGATATCCCGATGAACTGGGGGCTCGGCGCCACATGGCAGGCGACGCCCGAACTGCTCCTGACCGCCGACTACGTGCGCATCTACTACAGCCAGGTGAACTCGGTCGGCAACTCAAGCCGCGTGCCCGGGTGCGCGCCGACCTTCCCGGCGGGTCCGGGGACCGGCGCCGCGTGCCTGGGCGCGAGCTCGGACAGCATCGGCTTCGGCTGGAGCGACATCAGCGTGTTCAAGCTCGGCGCGGAATACCGGATCAACAGCGCCTGGCTGGTGCGCGCCGGCTACAACTACAGCGAGAATCCGATCAGCTCGCAGGATGTGACGTTCAACATCCTCGCGCCGGGCGTTGTGCAGAATCATCTGACGCTCGGTTTCACCTGGACGCTCCCGGGCGGATCGGAGCTGACCGGAATGTACTTCCACGCATTCAGCAACAGCGTGAGCGGCCCTGCGAACAATCCCTACTTCAACGTCGGGGGCACGGAGACGATCTCGCTGTCCGAAAACGGCCTCGGCATTGCATGGGGCATGAAGTTCTGACGGCACGTTGCCGGTAATCGACAAAAGCCCCGCGAAGCGGGGCTTTTCCTTGCGCGGCGTGCGAGGATTGGCGAAACTGGCGCCATGGCGGCGAAGACCATTCCTTTGACATACGGCGGCGTGCCCGGGGGCGAGCTTGGCAGGCTCAAGCGGGGCAAGAAGCCCGAGATCCGGCCGTCTTCAGGGGAGGTAACCGGGCACATGAAACGCCGAACCCTGCTCAAGGGAACGCTGCTGGCTGCCGTAGCCGTGTCGCCGCTTCGCGTGATCCAGGAGGCGCTCGCACTTGGCGCCGTGGAGTCGGGCGTGTACCGGATCAAGGGCACCGTGCTCGTGAACGACCGGACCGCCTCGGAAAAGATGCCCCTCAAGGCGGGGGACGTGATCGTGACCGGGCGGGGCGCTGAGCTCGTGTTCGTGGCGAACAAGGACGCATTCCTGGTGCGGGAGAACACGCGCATCGAGCTCGGCGGGACGGCGGGCGCGATCATTTTGACGGGATTTCGGGTCATCACGGGCGCCGTGCTCTCGGTTTTCGAGCGCGGCCGACCGAAGCGCGTAGTCACCAGCACCGCCACGGTCGGAATCCGCGGCACCGGCCTGTACGTGGAAAGCGAGCCGACACGCAGCTACATCTGCACCTGCTACGGCGTGTCGGACATAGAAACCATCGCGGACCCCCGGTATCGCGAGACGGTCGAGACCCGGCACCATGACGAGCCACGCTACGTATATGCGACCGGCAAGACCATGATTGCCTCCGCGGCGATTCAGAACCACGCCGACGCGGAGCTCGTGATGCTCGAGTCGCTGGTGGGTCGCGAAGTTCCGTTCGCCGCCCAGCCCTTCAGGTACTGAATCGAAGCGGATGCGCGGCGCGACAGTAGCGCGCATGCCCGGTTTCTGCGGGCGGCACGGGTGGCGGCGTTAACCGAGTTTCCGGTGTCGTGCGATTCGAATCACGTTGTCACGCGTCGGCTTCGGGAATCACGCCATGACGCACGTAGACGGGGTGCATGGCCTTGCGCCAGCTCGAGTACCCGCGGACGAACAGTCCGGCCGCCAGGGTCAGCAGCACGCCGTAGGTCGCGAGCGTCCACCGCGCGCCGACCCATTCCGCCAGTGCCCCCGCGAGGAAATTCCCGATCGGACTCATGCCGAGGAAGATCATCACGTAGATGCTGATGATGCGCGCGCGCTTGTCCTCGTCCGCGATGGTCTGCAGGATGGTGTTGGTCGATGCCGCCGCCACAATCACGCCGAATCCCAGCACCGGCAGGAACGCGAGCGCGAGCCAAAGGTGCGGGGCGACCGCAAACAGCGTCAGGCCGATTCCCGCGGCGAGGCTCGCGCCGGCGATCATCTTGCCGAGCCCGCGCACCGAGCTGCGGAATGCAAGAAAGAGCGTCCCGCACAGCGCGCCCGCGCCGACCGCGCCGATGAGGAATCCGAACGTGCGCGAATCGCCGCCGAAGCGCTCCGCCGCGACGATCGGCATGAGCGGTTGCCAGGGTGCGCTGAAGAACGATATCGCCGCCACGAGCAGCATCAGGCGCCGCGTCGGCATCAGGCCGAACACCCAGCGGAACCCGTCCGCGAGCTCGACGAAGAGGTGCGCGGGCGCCCGTCGGGCCGCGCGGGGTCTCACGCGCAGGCGCATGTACGCGACGAGGATCGCGACATAGGAAACGGTGTTCAGTGCAAAACACCACGCCTCCCCGAATCCTGCGACGATGAAGCCCGCCATGGTCGGACCCACGAGCCGCGCGGAGTTGAACATCATGGACTGCAGCGCGATCGCGTTCGGCAGGTCCTGCTTCGAGTCGACCATCTCGAGCAGGAATGCCTGACGCGTCGGCGTCTCCACCGCATTGATGAGGCCGAGGGCGAGCGATACGAGGACGACGTGGGCGGGCGTGACCACGTCGGAGAAAGTGAGCGCGGTGAGCGTGGCGGCCTGCAGCAGGGTCAGCACCTGGGTGGCGATGAGTAGCTTCCTGCGGTCGACGCGATCGGCCCAGACACCCGCGAACGGCGCGAGAAACAGCATCGGCAGCTGCTGCGCAGCGGCGACCAGGCCGAGCAGAAAGGCGGAGCCGGTCAAACGGTAGACGAGCCAGCTCGCGCCGACCGTCTGCATCCAGGTGCCGAGTATCGAGACCGCCATTCCGGCATAGAAAATCCGGAAGTTGCGTGAATGCAGCGCGCGCAGCGCCTGCTTCACGGTGCGGTCCGATGAAGGACGGCTGGCGCAGGCCGCACGTCGGTCAGGACTCTGCCTTCGCCTTGGTGAGCGGGCGCAGCTTCGCGAGCTGCTCCGCGAGCTTTGCGAGCGTGGCCTCGAATCCGGCCAGGCGCTCGCGCTCCTGGGCCACGACGGCCGGTGGCGCGCGCTCGACGAAGCTCGCGTTGGCGAGCTTTGCATGCGCCCGGCCGACCTCCCCGGCAACGCGCACGTGCTCCTTCTCGAGGCGCGCAGTCTCGGCCGCAATATCGATCTCGATCTTGAGCATCAGCCGGGTTTCGCCCACGATCGCGACCGGCGCGTCCGCCTCCGGAAGGCTTGCAACGCTGCGGGCGTCGGACAGACGCGCGAGCACGCGCATGTAGGGAAAGAACCGCTCGAGCTCCGCGGCCGTGCCCTGGGCGAAGAGGGGAATGCGCTCCCCCGGCGCGACGCCCATTTCCCCGCGCAGATTGCGGCACGCATCGGTCAGTGCCTTGAGCGTGGCGACTTCGCCTTCGGCCGCCGTATCGATCTTCTCCGGCTGCGCCTCCGGGTACGGCGCGATCATCACGCTCGCGCCCTGCTTGCCGGCAAGCGGCGCAATCTTCTGCCAGAGCTCCTCGGTGATGAACGGGATGAGCGGGTGCGCAAGACGCAGCGTGGCCTCGAGCACCCTCACCAGCGTGCGGCGTGTGCCGCGGTTCCGCACCGGGTCCGGATCCTGCAACTGGACTTTTGCGAGCTCCACGTACCAGTCGCAGTATTCATCCCATACGAATCGATAGACTGACGTGGCGACGTTATCCAGCCGGTACTCCGCGAAGCCCCGCGCGACGTCGGCCTCGGCGCGTTGCAGTGCGCTCGCGATCCAGCGATCGACGAACGAAAGCTCGACCGGCGCGGACTCGTCCACGCCGCAGTCCTTGCCCTCGGTGTTCATCAGCACGAAGCGCGTGGCGTTCCACAGCTTGTTGCAGAAATTCCGGTAGCCCTCGCAACGCTTGAGGTCGAAATTGATGTTCCGACCGAGAGTCGCGTAGGCCGCCATCGTGAAGCGCAGTGCGTCGGAGCCATACGCGGGTATCCCATCCGGGAACTCGCGGCGCGTCTTGGCCTCGATGCGCGAGGCGTCCTCGGGCCGTCGCAGGCCCGTGATGCGCTTCGCCAGCAAATCCGGAAGCGCGACCCCGTCGATGATGTCGACCGGATCGAGCGTATTGCCCTCCGACTTTGACATCTTCTTGCCCTCGGCGTCGCGGATCAAGCCGTGGATATAGACGTGCCGGAACGGGACCCGACCGGTGAAGAACGTCGTCATCATCACCATCCGGGCCACCCAGAAGAAGATGATGTCGAAGCCCGTGACGAGCACCGACGAGGGCAGGTAGAGGTCGTAGGCCCGAACGTCGTCGCCCTGCGGGTCGGGCCAGCC
>JAABRB010000300.1 GCA_011391185.1 Betaproteobacteria bacterium | reverse complement strand
GACGGCGCGGCTGCCGAGGTGGACGAGGTGCCAGTCATTGGCGAGCCCCTCGTGCGACGAATACTGGCACATGGGCGACATCACGATGCGATTGCGCAGCGTCACGCCGCGGATGGTGAGCGGGCTGAACAGCGAGTGCTTGGCGACGGTGTGCATTTGCCCACAAAACACGGCTGGCAGGGGCCGGGCAAGCGCGGTGAAAGCTGCAAATGGGGGCCTAAAAATGGTACGACCACAAACCAGAAGCGCGCTTACATCCGGCGTCGCTCACTGATCGTGGCCGTTTCCGGCAGTAGCGCCTTGCGGCTGCCGACTGCCTTGGGGCGGGATATGGGGCGGCAGCGGCACTTCCGCAAGGGCATCTGACATCTAGCGCGGGAGCATGACAGCACGATGAACTCGGGACCGATGTTCAAAGGCTCGATGCCGGCGTTCTACGACCGCTATCTGGGGCCGATCCAGTTCGTGCCTTGGGCCGCGGAAACGGCGGCGCGAATCGGGCGGCTCAAGCCCGCGCGGCTGCTGGAGACCGCCTGCGGCACCGGCATCGTGACTCTCGCGATGGCCGATGCGTCGCCGGGTACGCAGATCGTCGCCACGGATTTCAGCCAGCCCATGCTCGATTTCGCCGCGGCCAAGCGGCCGGGCGCGAAGATCGAATGGAAAGTGGCGGATGCGCAGGCGCTGCCGTTTCCCGATGCGAGCTTCGACATGCTGGTCAGCCAGTTCGGCGTGATGTTTTTTCCCGACAAGGCCAAGGCTTATGCCGAGGCGCGGCGCGTGCTGAAGCCGGGCGGACAATTCCTGTTCACGGCGTGGGACAAGCTCGAGCACAACGAGCTGCCGCGGGTTGGGTGGGAGACGATCGGCGGTCTGTTCCCGAACGATCGGCTCGCATTTATGGCGCGCGGGCCTTATGGCTATAACGACATTCCGGCGATCGAGCGCGCGCTGCGTGCGGCCGGCTTCGCGCGCGTCGAGGCCGAGACCTTGAAGAAGCGCATTCGCGCCACCGCGCTCGACCACGCCACCGGCACTTGCCAGGGCGGCCCGTTGCGCAACGAGATCGAAGCGCGCGACCCCAACGGCCTCGAGCGCGCCACCGAGGCGGTAGCGAAGGCGATCGAGGCGAAATTCGGCAAGGGCGAGTTCGAGGCGAGGAGTCAGGCGATTTTCATCAGCGCATTTTGCTGAGCGCTTGGAAATAGTCGGCTTTGTGCAAGAGCGAACACCGAACTCGAGCGCTCAAACAGGACTGATCAGCGCGTCTTGGTTTTTTCGTATTTCAAGCCGCCCGAACTCGGGCAAAGAATGTAGCGACCTTCGCTTCCAAATCGTTTGCGCGCGAGGAGAGCTGCGTGGTCCAGCCCGCGATTTCGCCGACTGCGGCGGCGCTTCTCCCGGTGGCCTCTTCCACGGAACGGATCTCGAGTGATGCCTCGGCGGTGTTGCTTGCTATCGTTTGAATGCTTCCGGCGATCTCACGGGTCGTGGAACTCTGCTCCTCGACGGCCGTCGCAATTCCGGTCGCCATTGTCGTCAATTCTTCGATTGTGCGCGCAATCGAGGAGATCTCGGTGAGCGAACGCTTCGTCGCTTCCTGGATCTCGGTTACCTGCCCTGCGATCGACTCGGTCGCCCGTGATGTTTGAGCGGCGAGCGACTTTACTTCGGAAGCAACGACGGCAAAACCTTTTCCCTCTGCGCCGGCGCGAGCGGCCTCGATCGTCGCATTCAGGGCGAGGAGATTGGTCTGCGATGCAATGGCGGAAATGAGACCAACAACCGATCCGATGTGTTCGGCAGCTTCATGCAGCGATTGAATGCTTTGCTGGGTACGCTGCGCATCACCCACTGCGGAACGCGCCAAGTTCAGGCCGCGCGTCGTTTGCTGACCGATATGCTCGATTGAACCGGATATTTCCTCCGTGGCCGCCGCTGTTCCGTTCACCCGTTCCCTCGTCTCTGCTGCTGCGGACGCCGCGCTGGCCATCCGGCTGACGGTGTCGTTGGCTACTTGCTGCAAAGTCGAAGACGAGCTTGATAGCGACGTTGCCGCTTCCTTGATCGCCTTGACCACGTCGCCGATCGCGTCTGCAAAATCCTTAATGGCGCCATCGATTGCCGTGCGCCGCATTTCCGTTGCCTGTTCGGCGGCTGTTCGATGCAAGCTCATCGCGTTCGCGACATCGAAGGCGATGAACTGCGATGCCACCTTGCTCCGCTCGGCGAGCTTACCGGTCGATAGCCGGTGTTTGCGCGCGAGCGCATCGAGCACGGCTCTCAGCACTAAGTTTCCGGCACTGCAGCGCACGCGGCCGTCAAATCCGATCGCCGCTTCCTCCTCGACGGTCTTCCGGCAGGACGCGATGTAGCGATCGTCGAGCGTTCCGTTCAGGAGCGACTCGAAATGCGACAATTCGAGCTTCTTGATCAGGGGTCTGTGTCGAACGATCATTTCCGACAGGCGCGGCATGTCGGCGGCGGTCACGAGGAAGTCGTCGATCGCCTTTTCGAGGAGCGGCGCGATCGTGCCCCATGAGCTCTTCATGACGGCGCGCGCCCGCTCGTCGATGTCATAGAGCTTGAGACGAGATTCGAAGCCTTCGATGGAGCGAGCGGGTGCCATGAGGGATGGCATGGTTGTCGAAAGTGGTTAGGACATTGTTAACGATGAGAATGCCGAGGTGTCTTGGCCTTATCGCGGGTGTCGCGTTTGCCATGGTGCGCGGCCAGGGCGCCGGCTCGTGCCAGAACTGACCCATGCGCAACGAGATCGAAGCGCGCAACCAAAGCGGTGACTCGGGCGCTCGAGGCGAGGAGTCAGGCGATTTTCGTCAGCGCGTTTTGCTGACTCGTCAAGTGCGGGTCAGATCGGCCGTAACAAGCGCCGCGGCCTCCTTGAGCCTGCCGAGATTGAGTTCGGCGAACTCCTTGGGTGTGAGCAACCCCTTCGACCAGAGCATGACGAGCGCGCCGACGGCCGTCTCGCCCCGGTAGACCGGACAGCCGATCGCCTCCAGCTTGTTGGCGAGCGGTGATTCGCTCCGGTAGTGGCTGGCACGCACCGCGTATCCCGCGGCTTTGATTTCCCGAAGCATCGAAAACAGATCGCGCTTGGTGGTGCCCAGCCTGGGCAATCCCCAGAGCGGATGGTTTCCGATCTCGTCGATCAGCGCGAGAACCTCCGCGTCGGACCAGGTTGAAAGCACGGCCAGCCCGCCGGCGGATGAGAAGACCGATACTTCGAGATCGATATGGCGCTCGTATTGAAAGAACGGACTGAGCGGCCGCGTCGATTCAATGACGCGGCTCCGGGTCCGCTCGAAAATGTGCAGATCGCACGACCAGCCGACCGAGCGCGTGAGCTCGATCATGTGCGGCAGCGCCCGGTCCACCAACAAGCTTTCGCCCGGCGCGAAGCGGCTATTGAGCGTCGGCAGATAGATATTCGCCCGGTAGAGCTTGTCGCTCAGACTCCGGCGCACGATTTTCCGCCGCGTGAGCGTACCGAGAATGCGCAAGATCGTGGACTTCGGCAGCTTCGTGCGCGCGTGCAGGTCGCGCAGGCTGCTGGCGCCGTGGGCCGACAGCGTATTCAGGACGGCCAGGCCGCGATCGAGCGAGCGATTTTCCACCAAGCGTCCCATGACACAATCGTGCCGCAGAGCGGCACTTGGTGCAAATTCTATTGCATAGCCTCCTATCACCCGGAAATCTCATGAAAAATACGCGATTAGCTTTCCGGGAGGATCACCATGGCCAATCGATACGTCGGGGTCAGTCTTGCTGCGGCATTGTCACTCTGCCTGATGGGTGCCCCCGCCCAAGCCCAGGTCAAGATCGTCTTCAATTCCTTCGCGCCGCCGACCTTCGTCATCAATCAAGGCATGATCGATGCGTGGGCCAAGAACGTCGAGCGGGTGACCGAAGGGCGCGTCAAGGTCGAAATTCCCGCCACCAGCTTGGCGCCGCCGCCGCAGCAGTGGGAAATGGTCACACAGGGCGTCGCCGACGGCGCCTATATCTTTCTCGGCTTCGCGCAAAAGCGGCTCCTGCTGCCGCAGATCGCGACGCTGCCGTTCGGAACGCCGTCGGCCACCGCTCAGGCGGTCGCGCTCTGGCGCACGCACAAGAAATTCTTCGAGAAAGCCAATGAGTCCGAGGGGGTCGTGTTGATCGGCTATTTCGGCTCGCCAGCGGCTTACCTGTGGAGTTCCAACAAGCCGATCGCTGCGGTGGGCGATCTGAAAGATGTGAAAACCTGGTCCTTGCCGGGGGATCAGGCGCGAGCGCTCGGGGCCTTGGGAGCGGTGATCGTGCCGGGACCGGCGGTGCGCTCCTACGAGATCATCTCCAAAGGCATCGTCGATGCCTGGGGCGGCCACAACTTCGATGGCTCCGCCTCGTTCAATGTCACCCAGTACGCCAAAGCAGTGACCCTGGTTCCCGGCGGCATCGGTGCGGCTGCCTTCGCGGTGTTTCTCAATAAGGCCAAGTGGGACAGCATCCCCAAACGCGATCAGGATCTGATCATGAGCGTGTCCGGGGAAGAGATCGCGAAACTGACCAAGGTTTGGGACAACCGCGAAGCTGCGGCGCATGCGCGCGCCAAGCAGGAAGGCAGACTTCAGATCACGACGGCCTCGCCCAAGTTAATGGCCGACTTGCAGAAGTCCTGGGCGTTCCTGC
>JAABRB010000299.1 GCA_011391185.1 Betaproteobacteria bacterium | reverse complement strand
ATCGGCAGGCCGGTCACCAGATTCTGCGGCTTCATGCGCAGCACCTTGTCTGCGCTAGTCGCGAGGATGAGATAGACCGGCTCGCCCTGCACCGCCGGGTCGGCGACGGCCGGATCGCGGAACTTGAGCCGATACAGCGCCGCCACGCGGCCGCCCGTGGCCTCGTCGAGCGCCTCGCCGTTCCACAGCAGATCGCCGATCTTGGTCCCCTCCGCGTCGAGCCCCACGTACCAGGTGAGACTGGCGTCGCGCACCTCGGTGAGCGGTTCGACCTCGACCTCGACATGGAGCAGATGTTTGACCCAAGCCTCGATCACGCGCGCCAGTGCCTGGTGCCCGCGCCGGCCCGCCGTGAGATCGAGCGCCATGTCGTAGCGGTCGCTGCGTTCGAAATAGCTTGCCGCGTTCTCCTCGACCATGACGTCGATCTCGGCCGCGGTCTCGATCCCAAGCATGGAGACGAGCGGCGACACCGGCGCCGGGTTGCTACCCGCGATCTGCTCCTCGTCCGCCGAAACCAGTGCCCCCTCGTGCACGGTCACCCGCTGGGCCCGGAAGAACAGTTCCGCGGCCCTGAGCACATATGGATCGTCGCGGCCGTCGAGCGCGTTGCGCAAAATCAGGTGTGCGAGCTGGTTCAGGAACAAGGGCGGCGTACGCCCGACGCCCTTGCGCACCAGGGCGAGATAAGCCGCTTCCAGCGTCGGATACGCGAACAAATGGTCGCGGAACGCGATCATCTGCTCCCAATTCTCGCGCGCATCGGCGTCCTCGATCGCCGCGATCTCGCCGCGGCTCACCGTCCGGCGCGGATCCGTCATCAGCGTCGCGTGCAGCTTGCGCTCGCCTGGGCCCGCGTCATCAGGAGGCGCCAGTTCCGGCCGCATGAAATAGACCTTGAGCAGATCGTCGCTCATGACGAGCCCGCCGCCCGCATCGCGGTCGAGCATGAGATGGCCCGAGGTGAGCCAGAACTCCCTCATCGCTTGTCCCCGGCGAGCCCGGCGAGATCGACGCGCTCCTCAGGCCCCTCCTCGCCCTCCACTTCGAGAAACGCGAAGGCCCGCAACGGCTTTGGCCCTGCGCGCGGTTGCAGCGTACGGAAGGCTTCGCGCACATTTCCAGCCTCGTGCGTACGATGCACGGCGACCAGCGTGTCTTTTGGGTGATCGCAGAGTGAAGCCGCAAAGGTCACTTCTTCTTCGGCGGCTATGCGTGCGGTCATAAAATCCGGCGCGCCGAAATGCTCGACCAGCTTTTGCGCCAGCGTCTCGATCACCATCACGCGATCTTGCTCGCTTGCCTCGACGATCTGCACCAGCGTTGACCGGCCGAGCGACTCGACCCCGAGAAATCCGCCGCGGAAGGCCGCGCGCGCCTTGCCCGAGAGCGCCGCCGGGTCCGTGTCCCAAAACACGAACGCACCCGAGACCGCCCATTCGCCGGGTTCGGCGGCCCGCTCGAACACGAACGTGTCCGATGGATCGAGACGAATGGTACGCAACAGCCTCACGTCAGCAACTCTCCGCTATCGGGATGGCGCCACAGCGCCCGTTCGATCGCGGGCAGCAGCACGCGTTTCTCCACTTCGAGCTTGCCCTTGCGTCGGATCAAGAGATCGCCGGCGCCATCGATCGTGCGCTCGAACCCCTCCTCGGCCGGCAGGCGCTCCAGATAAGACTTGGCGACCTCGACAAATCCCCCGTCCTGCCAGCGATTCACCATCGACATGAAGTGGCGCGCGAAGCTCTCGACCAGCCGGCCGGCGCCGAGGTCGTCAAAGCCTTCCTCTTCGAGATTAGTGACGCCCGGATTGAAGCCATCCTCGAGCGGCGCCAGCGCATTGGTGCGGATCATGGCGCCGAACACGAGCCATTCGGGCTGCTTGTCCTCGGCGGCATTCTTGGGCCAACCGAGCTCGCCGCCGCCCACCACCGCACCCTGGACGAAGATCGTGGCCGGCCAATCGAAGGCGATCGCCCGCTCCGGCGGTGCGTGCACGGCGAGCGCATCGGCGAGCGCCGCAAGCCCCGCATAGATCGTGCGCCGGGCCGCTCGCAGTGGCTCGTCCGGCTCGATCACGAGGGCGAATTCGACCAGATCAAAGCGGCGCACCCACACCAGCGTGCCGGCGCCTTCCTTGGCGGCAATCGTCTTGGCGTGGGCGAATGCATTGCCCGCCTCGCGCAGCGTCACCAGACGGAACAGGGGCGGCAGGTCGAGCGCTGCCGCTGTCTTCGAAGCCAGCACGCGCGTGCGGGTCTGCGCCATAACCGATCCTTCAAGCCTTTCGGGACCCTTACCTTTTAACGCTTATAATTATAGCTTGCCTACCGGGCGACCAATCCCGCACGGCCATCAAGGGCCGCTGCGCGCCCCGAGGGTTCATGGCCGATAGCAAGCGCACCATCTTCGTCTGTTCCTGCGAGAAGACGATGCCGCTCGACACGGACGCGCTCAAGCGTGGCCTGCGCGGGGCCAAGGTCGAGACCGCCAACCATCTGTGCCGGGCCGAGCTCGATCGCTTCCGCGCGGCGCTCGCCACCGGTGCGCCGCTGACGGTCGGCTGCACCCAGGAAGCGCCACTATTCTCGGAAATCGCCGGCAAAACGGCATCCGAGACGTCGCTCGCCTTCGCCAATGTCCGCGAAACCGCCGGCTGGTCGAAGGATGCCGCCACCGCAGGCCCGAAGATGGCCGCACTCCTCGCCATGGCCGCGGAACCCTTGCCGGAAACTCCGCTTCTGCCGCTCTCCAGCGATGGCGTCGTTCTGGTCTATGGCCACGACGAGCGGACGATCGAGGCGGCAAACCTCGTTAAAGACAAGCTCGACGTTACCGTGCTGCTGACCAAGCCCGGCGACATCGCCCCGCGCCGCATCAGCGAATTCCCGGTGGTCAAGGGCACGATCCGTTCGGCCAAGGGTCACCTCGGCGCGTTCGAGCTCACGGTCGATGATTACGCCGCGCCACTTCCTTCCTCGCGCGATAAATTGGCCTGGGCACCACCGAAGAACGGCGCGACTTCGAACTGCGATCTCATCATCGATCTCTCCGGCGGTGCGCCGCTATTCCCGGCTCATGACCTGCGCGACGGCTATCTGCGTGCCGATCCCGGCGACCCGGCCGCGGTGTTGCGTATGTTGCTGAAAGCCGCCGACCTCGTCGGCACCTTCGACAAGCCGCGCTATATCACCTTCACCGATCACCTTTGCGCTCACTCGCGCTCCAAGATCGTCGGCTGCCATCGTTGCCTCGACCTCTGTCCGACCGGCGCGATCACGCCCGCGGGCGACCATGTGAAGATCGACGAATATGTCTGCGCCGGCTGCGGCGCCTGCGCTTCGGTCTGCCCGACCGGCGCCGCCGCTTATGCGCTGCCGCCCGCCGATGCGGTCATGCGCAAGCTGCGCACGTTGCTCGGTGTCTATCGCGAAGCCAACGGAAAGAATCCAGTCCTGCTGCTGCACGATGCGGCGCACGGCGACGAGATGATCGACGCGCTCGCGCGCCACGGCGACGGGCTGCCGGCCAACGTGCTGCCGCTCGCCGTCAACGAAGTGACGCAAGTGGGCCTCGAAGTGGTTGCCGCAGCGTTCGCCTATGGCGCGACGGCGCTGCGCTTCCTGCTGCGCGCCAAGCCGCGCCATGACATTGCCGCGCTCACCAAAACCATCGCGCTCAGCGAGCCAATCCTCGCCGGTCTCGGCTTCGGCCCCGGCCGCGTCGCCACCATCGAGACCGACGACCCGGACGCGCTCGGCTCGGCACTCTATGCAATCAAACCCGCGCAAGGAGCGAAGACGCCCGCTACGTTCCAGGCCGTCGGCGCCAAGCGCGACGTGCTGCGCCTTTCGCTCCGCGAATTGCACAGGATCGCGCCCGCGCCGGTCGACGTAGTGGCGCTTCCCGCCGGCGCGCCGTTCGGCAAGGTCGAAATTAATGTCGAGGGCTGCACGCTTTGTCTCTCGTGCGTGTCCGCTTGCCCCACCGGTGCGCTCATGGACGACCCCGAGCGGCCGATGCTCCGTTTCGCCGAGGACGCCTGCGTGCAATGCGGCCTGTGCCAGGCCACCTGCCCGGAGAAAGTAATTTCGCTGGTGCCGCAGCTTGATTTCCGCGCCGCCACCGCAACCGCGCGCGTGATGAAAGAGGAAGAGCCTTTCCACTGCATCCGCTGCGACAAACCGTTCGGCACCAAGAGCACGATCGAGCGCGTCACCGCCAAGCTCGAAGGCAAGCACTGGATCTTCAAGGGTCAGCCGCAGCGGCTCGAGGTGCTCAAGATGTGCGAAGACTGCCGGGTGATCGCCATGACCGAGGATTCGTTCGATCCCCATGGCGCGCCGGCGCGGCCGAACGTGCGCACCACCGAGGATTATCTGCGTGAGCGCGAGGAGCGCGAGCGGAAAACGTAGCGATTACTTGAACGATTACTTGGGCTTCGCCGCCTTGGCGAGAAAATCCACCAGCGCCTTGCGGTCCTCCTCCGAGCTTATCTTCTGCTCCGGCATCTTGGTGCCGGGTGTGTAGGCCATCGGGCCGATCTCGAAAAGGCGCGCGACCGTCGCCGGCGTCCACACGATATTGAGCTGTTTCAGCGCGGGAGAAAAATTATAGCCCGGCAGTGTCGCGATCCGGCGCCCGAAGATTCCATGCAGCGTCGGCCCGGCCCGATTGCCTTCGTCGGGCG
>JAABRB010000298.1 GCA_011391185.1 Betaproteobacteria bacterium | reverse complement strand
AGGGCGCCGTGCCGCCGTCGGGCCAGGTGAACTTCTCGGCGCCGTTGTCGGTGGAGTACATCACGATCGTGTTCTCATCGAGGCCGAGCTCCTTGAGCGCGTCCAGGATCTGGCCGACGTGCGCGTCGTGCTCGACCATGCCGTCGGGGTAGATGCCGAGACCTGTCTTGCCCCGCGAGGCCTCCTTGAGCCGCGTCCAGATGTGCATGCGGGTGGAGTTCCACCAGAGGAAGAAAGGCTTGCCGGCCTGCTTCGCGTCCCGCATGAAGCGGATCGTCTCCTGGGTGACCTCGTCGTCGATGGTCTCCATCCGCTTCTTGTTGAGCGCGCCGGTGCGCTCGATCTTCTGCGTGCCGTCCGGGTTCGCCCAGGTGTGGAGGACGCCGCGGGTGCCGTACTTCTGGCGCAACGCGGGGTCCTTGAAGTAGTCCTCGTGCTCCGGTTCGTCCTCGGCGTTCAGGTGGTAGAGCGAGCCCTTGAACTCCTGGAAGCCGTGCGCGGTCGGTAGGTGCTCGTCGCGGTCGCCGAGGTGGTTCTTGCCGAACTGCCCCGTCAGGTAGCCCTGCGCCTTGAGCAGCTCGGCGATGGTGACGTCCCGCGCCTGCAGCCCCTCCTTGGCGCCCGGCAGGCCGACCTTAAGCAGGCCGGTGCGAAACGGCGACTGGCCGGTGATAAACGCCGCGCGTCCCGCGGTGCAGCTCTGCTGGCCATACCAGTCGGTGAACAGCGCGCCTTCTTTGGCGATGCGATCGATGTTCGGCGTCTTGTAGCCCATCATGCCCTGGTTGTACGCGCTGACGTTCCAGTAGCCGATGTCATCGCCCCAGATGACGAGGATGTTCGGCTTCTTCTGCTGGGCGATCGCCGGCGCGCACAGCGCGGCGGCGAACAGGATGGCAAGGAATCTCGCAAGCGCTCTCGTCATGGTGCTGCTCCTCATTTAGGTGATCTCCGCTACTCGAAGGCAAATACCCGCTTCCAATCGTTCTTCATGCTGATCACCGTCCAGCCCCTCTTCTTCGCCTCGTCGTAGAGCGCCTGGGTGAAGGTGCCGACCTTGGTCAGGAACGGCCAGCTGCTTTTGGTATGGGGTATGGCCCTCGTCGCGAGCAGTCGTGCGCTCCCAAGGATTGCGCCGACCTGCGAACCACGCTCAAGAACCGTCCGGTATGATAACTTAGCTCGATGTAGGAGTTGGCGCAGCTTCTCAACGAGAGGCAGGCCGCGGGCGTGATCGAGAACTACGCCCTGTTCGGGGCGATGGTGCAGATGCGCTATACGGAGGCGGGCGTCGGGCGCGCAAAGGATTACGCTCGCATCCTCGCTCTGCTCGAGTCCGCCGCCGCGACGCCTGACGAGATCGCGCGCCTTGCGGCGAAGCACGGATTGTCGGAGGCCTGGCGACGGTTCGAAGCGAGGTTCGTCGATGAGTGATGCCCGCAAACGCCTCGAGAAGGCGGCGCAGTGGCAAAAGCGCCGGAAGGCTTTGTCATGGCCCGAGAAGATCCGTCTCGCCGAGGCGATCCGCGAATCGCTCGGGCAGCTCCGCCGGTCGCGGCCGAGCCGCGCGCCTGCTTCCTCGGTCCGGACCGGGCCGTCTCGGCGGCCTGCGGTGGAACCGACGGAGAAGTGAACGGCCGGGCGGAATCGGCGGCGGCGCGAATGCGTTTTCGTTTCGCTCATTGCGTTCGTTCTGTCGTGGCGGCCTCGACTCGAGGCCGGGCCGGGATTGCTGCCTGCAACGACTCGAACGCGAAGACCTTCTTCCAGTCGTTCTTCATGCTGATGACCGTCCAGCCCTTCTTCTTCGCCTCGTCGTAGCAGTCAGCGGCATCCTGCTGTATACTATACTTTACATCAGCTTTGAAAGGCATAACGATCATGGATATCGAACGCCTCGGCGCAGCGGTCCGCAGCGCTCGCTTGCGCCAGGCGCTCACGCAACAACAGCTGGCAACCGCCTGCGGGCTTTCGAGAATGACCGTATCGCAAGTGGAGTCGGGGTCTTTCTCCGATCTGGGCATACGCAAGGTCGACCGGCTGCTCGCTCGTCTTGGACTCGACCTGGTGATTGTCGGGGCGTCAGCGGGTGCGACGGACCGCGGCCGTGAGGCTGATCCGGTCGCGCCGGCCCGCGGGGTGTCCGCCTCTTCAAGGATCGGGCGCCTCTTGGCCCAGCGAGCCATGACTCGCAGAAATCAGGCGGAAGCGCTCGCGCGGTCGACGCTGGCGCGGCTTCACGCGCTCGGCGTCGAGGCGCGCCTGATCGGCTCGCTGGCATCGGGGCGGTTCAGACGGGACTCCGATGTGGATTATCTGATCGAGAATGCGGGCCGACTTTCGGAAGCCGAGATCGTCGCGGAGATCGAGCGCTCGATGAAGGGCTTCCCGTTCGACGCGATCTTCCCGGACCGGGTCGCTCCAAATGTCCGGCCCTTCATCCTTCGAGAAGGCCGCCATGGCTCATCCGCTGTTCGCTAGACTCGACCAGCAGCTCGTCCTGGTCAAGCAGGAGCTCGCGCAGGTCGAAACCTCCGAGGCGCTGTTTCGGCGCCTGAAGAAGCAAAAGGGCACGCTCTATCACGAGTGGTCGCACAACGCCGCCATCGCAGACGGCGTCCACGCGATCTACACGGGCATCGAGTCGATCATGGAAGCCATCGCCAACGAGATCGACGACTATGCGCCCCGTGGCGACGCCTCGCATGCAGATCTGGTGGACAGCCTGTCCGTAGACGTGAAGGATGTGCGCCCGTCAGTGCTGAGCGCCACAACGCGCGAGCTCATGCACGAGGTGCGCAGATTCCGGCATGTCGTGCGGCACAAGTACGCCCTCCAGCTCAGGCGCACCGATATCGCCAGGAATCTTGCGGCGGTCCGGAGGCTCGTCCCGGCGTTCGAGCGCGACTATCGCGCATTCGCGCGCCGCATGTCGGAGGAGGACCGCGATCATGCCGGTGGACGAGCGCGAAACGGCAAGGGCTCGCGGCGCAAGCGGCGCTGATCCGACCCGGCAAGAACGCGCCGCGTCAGGCGCGCCGATCGTAGGTCAGGCGTATCAGCTCCGTCACCGAGCCGACGCCGAGCTTCTCGAGGAGCCGGCTCCGGTGCAGCTCGACCGTCCGGTGGCTGATGCCGAGCTCCTTGGCGATCACCTTGCTGGCAAGTCCCTTCCGCGCCAGCTCCATCACCTCGCGCTCGCGGGCGGTCAGCGTGGCGATGCGCCGCGTCCCGGCGCAGCGCGTTGTCGATCGCGTCGAGCAGCTGCTGCTCGCGGTAGGGCTTCTGCACGAAGTCCACCGCGCCGTCCTTGATCGCGTTGACCGCCGTCGCGATGTCCCCGTGGCCGCTGATGAAGACGATCGGGATGCGCGCGCCCATCTCCTTGAGCTTCGCCTGCAGCGCGATGCCGCTCATGCGCGCCATGCGAACGTCGAGGACGAGGCAGCCCGGTCGCGCCGGGTCGAATGCTTCGAGGAACTCCACCGCCGAGCGGAAGGTCCGCGTCGCGTGCCCGACCGCGACCTGAACCCGGTCCGCAACCGCAACGTCGCGTTCGCGCCGCCTTATCCGCGCTACGCATTTCCGCTCGCCATCGGCAAGGCGTGGTACACCGAGGTCCGTACGACCGTGGCCGGGCAGCCCGATCAGGGGACGCTCCTGCAGAACGTGAGCGCAACCGTGCGCGGAGGGGAGCGGGTGACGGTCCCCGCCGGCATCTTCACGGCGCTGCGCATCGACCTTGCGATCGAATGGCGCGTCAGTGTCGAGGTGAGCGAGCGCGGCAACAGCACGGAGCGCTTCTGGTACTCGCCGCAGGCGCGCAACGCCGTTTTCCACCAACGCACCGACTACGCGTACGGCCGAGTGGTGACCAATGACACCGTGACCGAGCTGGAGTCGTTCAGCTTGGGCGCCTGATGCGCCGCGCTATCCCCCGGCTCGGCGTCGGAACCGGGCCGATCCGGTCGCGCGCTTCCTGTAGCACCAAAGTACGATTCTCGGGCCGGTTGAGGGCGGCGATACTGGTGGCCTTGCCGGGATCATCGCCGGCGCACGGTATAATCGCTATCGCCCGCCGTTTGCGTCGACAGTACTGTTCTTCCTCGCCGCCCCGCACGATCGGATTCGCAAGAACGAGCCACCCCCTCTCCGCGCCGAAAGGAACACCCATGCCCCCACGATTGTTGGTTGCGCTGCTCGCGGCGGTCGCGTGCCTCACGGCGAGCCCTGCGTCGGCCCAGCACCCCGACGAGACCGCGCTCGTCCAGAAACGCAACGAAGTGCGCGAGATGGCGCACGACGCGCTCGCGACGCTGTACGAGGTCAGCCCGCGCGCCCGCTACGCGATCGAGCACGCGGCCGGCTACGCGGTCTTCAGCACGTTCGGAATCAAGATCTTCTTCGCCGGCGGCACGACGGGCAAGGGGATCGTCGTCGACAACCGCACCCACCGCCACACGTTCATGAAGATGCTGCAGGTCCAAGCGGGGTTCGGGCTTGGATTCAAGAAGGACCGCCTGATCTTCGTGTTCGAGACGCAGAAGTCGCTGCGCGACTTCGTCAACCAGGGCTGGGAGTTCGGCGGCCAGGCGAGCGCGGCGGCGATGGTCGCCGACCAGGGCGGGACGTTCGCCGGCGCGGTGTCGGTGATGCCCGGCGTCTATCTCTACCAGCTCACCGAGACCGGCCTGTCGGCGTCGCTCACG
>JAABRB010000297.1 GCA_011391185.1 Betaproteobacteria bacterium | reverse complement strand
GTGCTCGTCAACCTTATGTATCGACGCGTTCCGGACGCCGAACTCCACGACTTGTGGACAGATCCGGGCGATGAAGCGGCCATCCGATGTGCCGCCCGTGGTCGAGACCTCCGCGTCGACGCCGGTTACGTCGCGAATCGAGTCGCGCATGGCATCGACGAGTGCGCCGCGCTCGGTGAGAAAGGGCTGGGCGGAGAGCGACCATTCGAGCGCGTAGTCGAGCCCGTGCCGGTCCAGGATCGCGTGCACGGACTTCTCGAGACCATCCGGCGTGCTGGACGTGGCAAAGCGAAAGTTGAACAGCACTTCGACGTCGCCCGGAATCACGTTCGTCGCGCCCGTGCCGCCCCGGATGTTCGACACCTGCCAGGTGGTCGGCGGGAAATGCACGTTACCCTGATCCCACTCCCGAGCAGCCATCTCCGCGAGCGCCGGCGCGAGGGCGTGCACCGGATTGCGGGCGAGGTGGGGATAGGCCACGTGACCTTGCACGCCCCGGACCACCAGTCGTCCCGACAGGGATCCGCGGCGCCCGTTCTTGATCATGTCACCGAGTCGCTCGACGCAGGTGGGCTCGCCGACGATGCAGAAGTCGATCCGCTCTCCGCGCGCCGCGAGCCGTTCGATCACCTTGACCGTTCCGTCCGTCGCCACGCCCTCTTCGTCGGAAGTGATGAGGAGCGCGATGGAACCACGATGCGCCGGATGCGCCCGGACGAAGGACTGGCTCGCAGTGACAAAGGACGCCACCGCGATCTTCATGTCGGCAGCGCCCCGGCCGTAGAGTTGTCCGTCGCGCTCGACGGGCTCGAATGGCGGCGTGCGCCATGCCTCGAGCGGCCCGGGTGAAACGACGTCGGTGTGACCCGCAAAGCAGAGTAGTGGGCCGCCGGTGCCGTGGCGGGCCCAGAGATTGGCGACCCGCCCGCTCGGTATGCTCTCGATGGTGAAGCCGCTCTCGCGAAGGCGCTCGGCAATGAGCGTCTGGCAGCCGGCGTCGTCGGGCGTCACCGAAGGACGTGCGATCAGCGTGCGGGCGAGTGCGAGGGTATCGGTCATCGGAACCGGCACAGGCGTCAGGGTCGTTTTCCCGTGCGCGCCACGGACAGTATGCCGCCATGCGGCCCCTGCGCTATGGCGCGCACGCAGGGATGGCGAAGTCTACCAGCGGCGGGGGCGCCGCGTGGACTCCCTCAGGCGGCCCGTTCCGCGTCGTCGAGGCTGAGCTTGAACTCCGCGAAGGATGCGCTCGGCGCTTCCTTCGGTTTTTCTTCCTCCTTCGGCTTTGCGGCGTCACCACCGAGCGTGGCATTGTTGATCTGCCAGAGGAGATTGTTGGCCGAGTCCGCGTTTGCCAATGCCTCATCCTGCGAGATCACGCCGTCCTTGATCAACTTGAACAGAGACTGCTCGAACGTCTGGGAGCCCGGCGACATGCTTTTCTCCATGGCTTCCTTGAGCTCGTTCACTTCGCCCTTCTCGATGAGGTCGGCGACGTGTCGCGAGTTGAGCATGACTTCGACGGCGGGAGACCGGCCACCCTTCAGATTGCGGATGAGGCGCTGGGCGACGATGCACTTCAGCGATGCGGAAAGGTCCTGCAGCAGCGCCGGCCGGTTCTCCAGGGGATAGAAGCTGATGATCCGGTTGAGCGCGTGATAGCTGTTGTTGGCATGGAGCGTGGCGAGGCACAGGTGACCGGACTGCGCGTACGCGATCGCCGCGGTCATCGTCTCGCGGTCGCGAATCTCGCCGATCAGGATCACGTCCGGCGCCTGACGCATGGCGTTCTTGAGCGCGATGTAATACGACTTTGCGTCCGTTCCGAGCTCGCGCTGATTGACGATCGATTTCTTGTGCTTGAAAAGGAATTCGATCGGGTCCTCGATCGTGATGATGTGGCCCGACATCAGCGCATTGCGATGGTCGATCATCGCGGCGAGCGAAGTCGACTTCCCCGATCCGGTGGCGCCCACCATGAGGATCAGTCCGCGCTTTTCGACGACAACGTCCTTCAGGACCGGGGTCAGGCCGAGCGAATCGAAAGCCGGGACATCGCCGGGGATATAGCGTACGACCACGCCGGGTGTCGTGCGTTGCATGAAGCAGCTGATACGAAAGCTCCCCAGCCCCCGGATCGGGTAGGACGTGTTGAGCTCGAACTCGTCCTCGAATTCCTTCAATTGCCGTTCGGTCAGGATCTCCTTCATGAGCGTGCGCGCGGCGTCCGGCGTCACGATCTGCTGGTTGATGGGCATCGTGACGCCGTTGATCTTGATATTGATCGGCGCGCCGACCGAAATGAAGATGTCCGAGGCTTTCTTCTCGGCCATCAGTTCCAGCAGCCGTCGCATCGCAGACATGGCGTTCCTCCGGGCGCGGGAGCGAGTTTGGAAAACGCTGCAAGAGGGGACGCACCCCCTCGCGAATCTTCCTATCCTAGTGCAAAAGCCCGGATACCGGACTCTCGCAGAGAATCCCTAGTCTCCGCGCAGCAACTCGTTGATACCGGTCTTCGCGCGAGTCTTGGCATCGACCCGTTTCACGATGACGGCGCAATACAGCCCGTATTTTCCGTCTGGCGAGGGTAGTGTGCCAGGAACTACTACCGATCCACTCGGGACCCGCCCGTAGGAGATCTCCCCCGTGGCCCGGTCGTAGATGCGCGTGCTGATCCCGATGAATACACCCATCGAGACCACCGAATTTTCCTCCACGACGACACCTTCCACGATCTCCGATCGGGCACCGATGAAGCAGTTGTCCTCGATGATGGTCGGATTGGCCTGGATGGGCTCGAGCACCCCGCCGATGCCCACGCCTCCCGAGAGATGAACGTTCCGGCCGATCTGCGCGCAGGAGCCGACCGTCGCCCAGGTGTCGACCATCGTTCCCTCGTCGACGTATGCGCCGATATTGACGTACGAGGGCATCAGGACCACGTTCTTCGCAATGTAGGCGCCGCGCCGCGCCGTTGCCGGCGGGACCACCCGAAATCCACCGGAAGCAAAATCGGCACTCGAATAGGTGGCGAACTTGACCGGCACCTTGTCGTAGTAGCGCGTCATCCCGCCGTCGATCACCGTGTTGTCCTCGAGGCGGAACGACAGCAATACGGCCTTCTTGAGCCACTGATGCGTGTGCCAGCGGCCGTCGACTCTCTCGGCGACGCGCAGCGCGCCCTGGTCCAGCAGTCCCAGCACTTCGGACACTGCGGCGCGCAGCTTTGGATCCGCGCTGGACGGGGAAACCTGTGCCCGATTCTCCCAGGCGCGGTCGATGACGTTCTCGATCTCCTGCATGTGTCCCTTTTTCAGAGCTTTTCCGCGAACCGGCGGATTCGATCCATGCCCTCGATGCACTCCTCGTATCGGGCGACGAGCGCGACGCGGACGTGGTTGCGGCCCGGGTTGGCGCCGTGCGCCTCGCGTGCCAGGAAGCTTCCCGGCAAGACCGCCACATTATAGTCACGGTGGAGGGCCTGGGCGAAATCGGTGTCGGAATTCGGGGTGCGGATCCAGAAGTAGAACCCCCCGTCGGGCAGCGCCGTCTCGAGCGGTGCCGCGAGCATCGGCAATGCCGCCTCGAATTTGGCTCGATAAAGCGCCCGGTTCTCGACAACGTGAGCCTCGTCGCGCCAGGCCGCCTCGCTTGCCGCCTGCACGGCCGGATTCATCGCACTGCCATGGTAGGTACGGTAGAGCAGAAACTGCCTGAGGATCGCCGCATCGCCGGCTGCAAAACCCGAACGCAGTCCGGGGGCATTGGAGCGCTTCGACAGACTGGACAGGACCACGAGGCGGGGAAAACCATCGCGACCAAGGCGGCGCGCCGCGTCCAATGCCCCGAGCGGGGGATTGCGCTCGTCCAGGAACAGCTCGGAGTAGCACTCGTCGGAAACGATGACGAAACCCCAGCGGTCGGAAAGCTCGAACACACGCCGCCACTCGTCGAGCGGCATGACCCGGCCGGTCGGATTGCCGGGAGAACACACGTAGAAGAGCTGGACCCGGCGCCATACCGACTCGGGCACCGCATCGAGATCGAGTGCAAAGTCGTTTTCACGCTGCTGATTGACGTAGTAGGGTGCCGCTCCGGCGAGGAGCGCCGCCCCTTCGTAGATTTGATAGAACGGATTTGGGCAGATCACGACAGCATCGCCCCGCTGAGGATCCACAACGGTCTGCGCGATGGCGAACAGCGCCTCGCGCGATCCGTTTACCGGCAGTACCTGGGTGTCGGGATTGATGGTGTCCAGCGAATATCGACGCGCGAGCCATGCGGCAATTGCGGCGCGCAGGCCCGGAAGGCCCGCAGTAGCCGGGTAGCTGGCGAGCCCACCGAGTCCTTCGGTCAGGACGCGCTTGATGAACTCCGGTGTGGGATGCTTCGGCTCGCCGATCGAAAGGCTGATCGGACGCAGCTCCGGATTCGGCACGACCGTCGCGAACAGCTTGCGCAGCTTTTCGAAGGGATAAGGCTGCAACTTCTCGAGATTCGGGTTCATCGTGCCCTTACCGGCGTAGTCCGCACGCCGCGTTCATCGGGTCGCACCGCTCGCGTCAAAGCGAATCGGCTCGATTTGGATGGCAGGCTTCCAGCGGGCCTTGCGATGCTCGGCCACGATCGTCGTATGGATGCCGCCGCGCACGAAGAACCGGGCGGTGAGGCGTGCGTAGCGCGGCGCGATCGCGCGCACCAGATCATCGAGGA